>SKNJ01000046.1 GCA_007120575.1 Thioalkalivibrio sp. | reverse complement strand
CTTCGGGAGGCGTACGCCTGGCCCCGAAGACTCTGTGACGTTCGTCCCGCTCTGCGTCCGCTGAAGGTGTGTCCTGGTATCGCTTCGGGCGATGCCCCGATGGCCGTCAGGATTTCGTCTCGTGACCACCAACGGATGGCCGATTCTTGACGATGTTTCGCTCCGGGGCCGTGTTTCCGCCTGCCCCCGGTGTCCCGAAAAACACTTAACCTATTGAAAAACAAAGTTGGTGCCTGATATGGCATCAGCCTTGCAATCCCGTTGTGCGAGAATCCCGGCTGGATCCATCACACAACGGGTGAGACATGGCGGAACGCGAAGTCAATCTGGAAGAAGATCAGGAAGCTGCACAGGAACCGGGCAAGGGCGGGGGCCGCAAGTGGCTGATCCTGGTCCTGCTACTGGTGATCGTCGCTGGTGGCGCGGGTGCCGCCGCGTTTTTCCTGCTGGGCGGTGACGGCGACGAGGAAGCTGCGGAAGCAGGACCACCACAGCGGTTCTATCACGGGATGGAGCCAATGACGGTCAATATCGAGGCGCCCGGACGTATTCGTTATCTGCGGGTAGAGCTCGGGCTGGTGACGCATGACCCCGAGGTGCTTGAGGCGGTGCAGACCCATCGCCCGGCGGTGCGCAACGATCTGTTGGGACTGCTGGCGGAACAGCGCTACGAAAGCCTGAACACCCGCGAGGGCAAGGATGCCCTGGCCGAGGCATTGCGCGAGGCGATTATCTCCGCTCTGCGTCAGCGCGAGGCACCGCACGCGGTCGAGGCGGTGCTGTTTCACGAACTGGTGATGCAGTAGCACGGCCATGGCACAGCAAACCGACATTCTGAGCCAGGACGAGATCGACGCCCTGCTGCATGGCGTGGACGACGGGGACGTCGAGACCGACGACCCGTATCCGAGTGATGGCGAGGCGCGCGAATTCAACTTTGCGACCCAGGATCGGATCGTGCGTGGGCGCATGCCCACGCTGGAGATGATCAACGAACGCTTTGCTCGTGCCTTGCGGGTGCGCCTGTTCAACATGCTGCGGCGTTCCGCGGAGATCTCGGTGGTCGGGACACGGGTGACCAAGTTCTCCGAGTACATGCATTCGCTGTTTGTGCCGACCAGCCTGAATCTGGTGCGGGCCCATCCGCTGCACGGTACGGGGTTGTTCGTGTTCGATCCCAAGCTGGTGTTCATCCTGGTGGACAACTTCTTTGGCGGGGACGGGCGCTTCTACACCCGGATCGAGGGGCGGGACTTCACGCCGATGGAGATGCGGGTGATTCACAGCATCCTGGAAGGCGCGTTCGAGGACATGCAGAAGGCCTGGAAGCCGGTGATGGAGCTGCAGTTCGAGTTCCTGAACTCCGAGGTCAACCCGCAGTTCGCGAACATCGTCTCGCCGACCGAGATTGTGGTGATCAACGAGTTTCACATTGAACTCGACGGTGGTGGCGGCAACCTTCACGTGACTTTGCCGTATTCGATGATCGAACCGATCCGCGAACAGCTCGACACCGGCTTGCAGTCGGACCGGGCAGACGTCGATCACCGCTGGATGAACGCGCTGCAGGAAGAACTGCAGGACGCGGAGGTCGAGATCAGCGCGATCCTGGGCGAAACCACGGTCACCGTGCAGGAGCTGCTGGACATCCAGCCGGGCGACATCATCCCGTTCGAGCTCCCCGATCACCAGAACCTGATTGTCGAGGATGTCCCGCTGTTTCGCGGGCGGTTCGGCGTGTCCAACGGCATTAATGCGCTCCAGATTCTGGAACGCATCACCAAGCGATAGAGGGCTGCACCATGGCAGACACCGACGATCCGAAACAGGACCCGAATGCCCCCGAGGAGGAGGCGACCGAGGACACCACGGCGGCTGATGCGGGCGCCAGCGGCGAGACGGACGCGGAGGGCGGCGTCGACGACGAGGCATTGGCCGACGAATGGGCGGCCGCCCTGGCCGAGCAGAAGGACACCGAGGGTGAGGAGGCCGCGGATCCAGACGCGTTGCTTAACGAGGCCCAGGGTGGAGCGGGCAACGCCGAGGCCACGAGTACCGACGCCGCGAGCGAAGAGGCAGAACCACGTGAACGCCGCCACAAGCCCGACCCCAAGGCGGAGCCGCTACAACCCGACCAGCTCGATCCGGCGGCGGCGGTGCCGGGCCGGGGCCCGGCGGATGGCGAAGACATCAATCTGCAGATGGTGCTGGATGTCCCGGTGACCATTGCGATGGAGATCGGGCGCTCGCGGATTCCGATCCGCAATCTGCTGCAGCTCAACCAGGGTTCGGTGGTGGAGCTCGACCGGCTGGCCGGGGAACCGCTGGATGTGCTGGTCAACGGCACCCTGATCGCGCATGGCGAGGTCGTGGTGGTTAACGAGAAGTTCGGGATCCGGCTGACCGACGTAATCAGCCCCAGTGAACGCATCCGCAAGCTGAAGTGAGGCATCCCGTGACGGCTCGACTCCGATGGTGTGGCTGGCTGGTGCCGGCGTTTCTGGCAGCCTGGCCAGCGCGACTGCTCGCCGATGGTGGCGAGGGCATGGGCGCGGCCGGCTACCTGGCACAGCTTATTGGCGGGTTGTTGATCGTGATTGTGGCGATCGTGGTGCTGGGCTGGGTCCTGCGGCGGACGCAGGGCGGTGGGGGGCGCGGTTCGCAGTTGATCGACGTGATCTCGGTGCGCTCGATCGGCGCGCGCGAGCGGCTGATGCTGGTGCAGGTCGGCGAGGAACAGATCCTGGTGGGCGTGGCGCCCTCCGGGATCCGGACCTTGCACACCCTGGAGAATCCGGTTGTGGCGGAGGCGGGCGAGGCGGTCGACTTTTCCGGGGTGCTGCGTCGTGCGGTGCGGGGTCGCGCGGCGGGAGGCGAGCACTCGTGACGGCGCAACGCCTGTTTCTGCTGCTGGTTGTGACGCTGATCGCGGCCCTGGCCCCGGTGACGGCGTGGGCCCAGGTGGGGGAGGGCATTCAGGCGCTCACCGTTACCACCAACGACAACGGCGGCGAAACCTACTCCGTCACCCTGCAGATCCTGCTGCTGATGACGGTGCTGACGCTGCTGCCGGCGGCACTGATCATGATGACCGCGTTCACCCGGATCATCGTGGTCCTGGCGATCCTGCGCCAGGGCATCGGGACCAGTCAGACGCCGTCGAATCAGGTGCTGATCGGGCTGGCGTTCTTCCTGACCCTGTTCGTGATGACGCCGGTGCTGGAAGAGATCTACGAAACCGCCTTTGTCCCGTATATGGACGAGGAGATCGGCACCGAGGAATTCCTGGTCCAGGGTGTGCAGCCGCTGCGGGGATTTATGCTGGAACAGACCCGCGAGAGCGACCTGTCGATGTTCGCGGAGATCAACGGGATCGATGGTTTCGAGGACGCGGATGATATTCCGCTGAGCCTGCTGGTTCCGGCATTCGTCACCAGCGAACTGAAGACCGCGTTCCAGATTGGATTCCTGATCCTGATTCCCTTCCTGATCATCGATCTGGTGGTGGCGTCGGTGTTGATGTCGATGGGGATGGTGATGTTGTCGCCGTTGATTATCTCGCTGCCGTTCAAGGTGATGCTGTTCGTGCTGGTCGACGGCTGGGCGCTGATGATGAACACGCTTGCCACCAGTTTCTTTGTGTAGGAGACCGTGATGACACCCGAGCTGGTTGTGGATGTCGGGCGCGAGACGCTGATGGTGGTGGTGCTGCTGGCGGCGCCCCCGCTGCTGACCGCGCTGGCCGTGGGCCTCACGATCGGGATGCTGCAGGCCGCGACCCAGATCCAGGAGATGACACTGTCGTTCATCCCCAAGCTGCTGGCGATGTTCGCTGCGTTGCTGATCAGTGGCAACTGGATGCTGTCGCTGATCCTGGAGTTCACCGAACGCCTCTACGAGGGCGCTCCGGGGATGGTGGGCTAGACGCGCATGACCCTCGAGGCGGACCAGATCGTGATGTGGGTGGCGGCCGTGATGTGGCCGTTCGCGCGCATTGGTGCGATGTTTCTGGCCGCGCCGATCTTTGGTGCCGATACCGTGAACGCGCGGGTGCGCCTGGGGCTGGCCCTGCTGCTGGCGATCATGGTGGCGATGCAGCGCCCGGAACTCCCGGATGTCGAGCCCTTCAGCCTGGCGGGCGCACTGGTGACGCTGCATCAGGTGATGATCGGGCTGGTGATGGGCTTCATCCTGCAACTGGTGTTCTCCGCGGTGACCCAGGCGGGCGAGGTCGTGGCGCTGTCGATGGGCCTGGGTTTCGCGTCGATCATGGATCCGGCCCAGGGCGTGCAGGTGCCGGTGGTGTCGACCATCTTCGTGATCTTTTCGACTCTGATCTTTCTGGCCCTGAATGGCCACCTGGTTCTGATCGAATTGTTGCTTGCGAGCTTTGCCACGATGCCGGTGGCCCCATCGGGACTGGATGCCGAGGCATTCCGGTCGCTGGCGATGTTCGGGACCACGATGTTCGCCGGCGCGGTGCTGGTCGCCCTTCCGGCAGTGGCGTCGCTGCTGCTGGTGAATCTCTCGATGGGCGTGATCACAAGGGCCTCGCCGCAGCTTAATATCTTCGCGGTCGGCTTTCCGATGATGATCCTGATGGGCTTCATGCTGCTGCTGCTGATCCTTCCGGGACTACCCGAACGGCTTGGCGAACTGATGCTCGAGGCTTTCACCCTCGTGCAGGTGATCCTGGGGTTCTGAGATGGCCGAGAACGAGAACGGACAGGAAAAAACCGAACAGCCGACCGAGAAGCGGCTCCGCGAGGGGCGCGAGAAGGGGCAGGTCCCGCGGTCGCGCGAGTTGAGCACCTTTCTGGTGTTGATGACCGGCGGTAGCTTCATGCTGCTGTTCGGGCCCAACCTTGCTCTTGATCTGATCAACCAGACCGAGAGCCGGCTGATCCTCGAGCGCGAACTTGCCTTCGATCAGGCGTTGCTGCTGCCGTATCTGACCGACCAACTGTTCACCACGCTGCGCAGCCTTCTGCCCCTGTTCGGGGTGCTGATGGTGGCGGCGGTACTGGCCCCGATCCTGATTGGGGGCGCGAATTTTTCCTGGCAGGCGGCGGCCCCGAAGGCCTCCAAGCTCAATCCGTTGAAGGGGCTGAAGCGCATCTTTTCGTGGCAGGGTCTCATGGAGTTCGGCAAGACCTTCGCCAAGTTCGTGCTGGTGGCGAGCGTGGCGGTAGTGGTGCTCTGGACCTTCTCCGGACGCCTGCTGATGCTGGGCTACGAACCCCTGCAACAAGGCATCGTGCACGCCGCCACTCTGGCGCTCGGGACCTTCATCGCGGTGTCCGCCGCGCTGCTGCTGGTGGCGGCCATTGATGCCCCGTTCCAGATGTGGAACCACCAGAAGCAGTTGCGTATGACCCGTCAGGAGGTCAAGGACGAATACAAGGAGACCGACGGCAAGCCGGAGGTGAAGCAGAAAGTCCGCCAGCTGCAACAGGAGATGGCACAGCGGCGGATGATGGAAGAGGTACCGAAGGCCGATGTGGTCATCACCAACCCGACGCATTATGCGGTGGCGATCGTCTACGAGGCCTCGCGCATGGCCGCGCCGCGGGTCGTTGCGAAGGGAGTGGATCAGGTCGCCGCCAATATCCGCGCGGTGGCGGACGAGCATCAGGTGATCCGGGTCGAGGCGCCGCGCGTCGCGCGGGCCATCTATTTCACCACCGACCTGAACGAGGAGGTCCCCAACGGACTGTTTGTCGCGGTGGCGCGCATCCTCGCGTATGTCTATCAGCTCAAGCGCGCCGACGACGGTGTCGAGATGCCGGATGACCTTCCGGTGCCCGAGGACTATCTCGACCCCGCGCAGCAACGTGGCAAGAGGAGGCCCGACTGATGGCGTTCCTCGATCGACTTGGAACGGTCGGCAAACTGGGCCTGGGAGCACCGATCCTGCTGATCGCGATGCTGTCGATGATGGTGTTGCCGCTGCCGCCCATCGCGCTGGACGTGCTGTTTACCTTCAATATCGCGCTGTCGCTGGTAGTGATCATGGTCGCGGTGTACACGCCGCGGCCACTGGAGTTTGCGGTGTTCCCCACCGTGTTGCTGGTGGCCACGTTGCTGCGTCTGGCCCTCAACGTCGCCTCCACCCGGGTGATTCTGCTGGAGGGCCATACCGGCACGGACGCCGCGGGCAAGGTGATCCAGGCGTTCGGGGATTTCGTGGTGGGCGGGAACTACACGGTCGGTCTCGTGGTGTTCGCGATCCTGATCATCATCAACTTCGTGGTCGTCACCAAGGGGGCGGGGCGCGTCTCCGAGGTGAGTGCCCGCTTTACCCTGGACTCCATGCCCGGCAAGCAGATGGCGATCGACGCCGACCTGAATGCCGGTCTGCTGTCCCAGGAAGAGGCTCGTACACGCCGCGACGAAATCGCACAGGAGGCGGACTTCTACGGCTCCATGGACGGTGCCTCCAAGTTTGTGCGCGGGGACGCGATCGCCGGGATCCTGATCCTGTTCGTGAACATCATCGGGGGTCTGACTATCGGGGCGGTGCAGCACGGTATGTCGCTCGGGGATGCGGCCACCAACTATGTACTGCTGACCATTGGCGATGGTCTGGTCGCACAGATTCCGTCGCTGGTCCTGTCCTCGGCGACCGCGATCATCGTGACCCGTGTGTCCAGTACCCAGGACATGGGACAGCAAGTGTTCACGCAGATGTTTTCCCGTCCCCGGGTGTTGTACGTCGCCGGTGGCGTGATCGCGGTGCTGGGCCTGGTGCCGGGCATGCCGAACGCCGTTTTCCTGAGCCTGGCCGGCATCATCGCTGGCAACGCCTACCTGATGTCGCGCCGCGGCGCCGAGGAGGAAGTCGCGGCCGAGATCGAGCGGCTGCCGGACGAGGAGACCGCGCCGAGTGCGGACAACCGCGAACTCACCTGGGACGATGTCCCGCCGGTGGACCTGGTGTCGCTGGAGGTAGGCTACCGCCTGATCCCGCTGGTGGACCGCACCCAGGATGGGCAGCTGATGGGCCGTATCAAGGGTGTGCGGCGGAAACTTTCGCAGGAACTGGGCTTCCTGCTGCAGCCGGTGCATATCCGCGACAATCTGGAACTGGGTCCGAACACCTACCGCATCAGTCTGCTGGGGGTCACCGTGGCAGAGGCCGAGGTGTTCCCGGACCGCGAGCTTGCGATCAACCCGGGCGAGGTATTCGGTACCGTGCCTGGCACTCCGACGCGGGACCCGACGTTCAATCTGGAGGCTCTGTGGATCGACCCGGCCGACCGCGACCAGGCCCAGGGTGCCGGGTACACGGTGGTCGACTGCTCCACGGTGATTGCCACCCATCTGTCGCAGATGTTCCGCGAGAATGCCCATCGGCTGATCGGCCACGAGGAGGCCCAGCACCTGCTGGATCAGCTTGCGCGGCACTCTCCGAAACTGGTCGAGAATCTGGTGCCGAAGACGCTGTCGCTGTCGGTGATCCTCAAGGTCCTGCAGAACCTGCTGGCCGAGCAGGTCTCGATCCGGGACCTGCGCACGATCGCCGAAACTCTGGCGGAAGAAGGTGTCAAGAGCCAGGATCCCGGCGCTTTGACCGCCGCGGTGCGCGTCGCGCTGGCACGTTCCATCGTTCAGGACCTGCTGGGACCTGACGAAGAGCTGCCGTTGATTGCCCTGGACCCCTCACTGGAACAGCTCTTGCATAAGTCTCTTCAAGGCAGCAGTGGTGATGCCGTCGGACTCGAACCCGGGCTGGCGGAACGGCTGCAGCGATCGGTGGCCGACGCCGCGCGGCGCCAGGAGGTGGCGGGACAACCCGCGATCCTGGTGGTGGCACCGGAGATCCGCTCGTGGGTCGCTGGCTGGCTGCGCGGGGCGGTGCGCAACCTGACGGTGCTCGCGTTCACCGAGATCCCGGACAACCGCCGGATCCGGGTAGTGGCGACGGTGGGACAGGATGACGCGGCCAGGACCTCCGCCTGAGGGCGTCCCGGCAAGTGGCACAGGAGACAAAACGATGAATGTCAGACGATATCGGGCCCGCGACATGCGTGATGCCATGCGTCAGGTACGCGAGCAGCAGGGCGAGGACGCGGTTATCCTTTCCAGCCGGCGTGTGGAAGGCATGCTCGAGGTGGTGGCGGCGCTGGAGGATGGTAGTCCCGGTGAGGAGACCCGGCATCAGGAGGCCGTGATGGATGCCGGAATCCGCGGGCAGGCACCCGCGAGCAAAGCAGCCTGGCCGGCGGATCCGGAGATCGGGGCGATGCGTCAGGAGTTGCGCGACCTGCGCAGCCTGCTGACCCGCCAGAACGCGGATAACGAGGCAGCCCGCTGGGCGGCGCGGCACCCGCTGGCGGCGGAATGCAAGGCCCGCCTGGTGGATTGCGGATTCAGCGAGGCGCTGGCGCGGAGCCTGGCGGGCAGCATCCTCGACGACAGCACCCCGGAACAGGCCTGGGAACGCTTGCGCGCGCGTCTGTCCGGGGCCATTGCAACCGCGGGTACGTCGATCCTTGACGAGGGCGGGATGCTGGCGATGGCGGGTCCGACCGGGGTCGGCAAGACCACCACCCTGGCACGGATCGCACTGCGCCAGATTCGCCGGATGGGGGCAGATTCGGTGACCCTGGTAACGCTGGATAGCCAGCGGATTGGGGCGACCCGCCAGTTGCAGGCGTTTGCGCAGATGGCCGGCACCCAACTCCGCGTGTTGAGCCATCGGCGCGAGCTGCGCGAGCTGGCAGCGCGTGCCGAGGCCGGACACCTGATTCTGGTGGACACGGCGGGCCAGGCCCCGCGAGCGGTGGCTGATGAACCGCTGTTCCAGGGAGTCCCCGAGGGGGTGCGCACGGAGACCTGGCTGGTGGTCTCGGCCGCCACCCAGGGCATGGCGTTGCGCCGGGTGCTGGAGGCCTTCCGGGTGACCGAGCCGGCAGCCCTGGTGCTGACCAAACTGGACGAGACCGAACAGCTCGGCGAGACGCTTTCGGTGTTGCTCGATCAGCATCTCGGGTTGAGCTTTGTGAGCAATGGTCAGCGCATCGGCGAGGATTTTCACCGGGTGGATACGGGATACCTCACGCGGCTGGCGCTGCAGGAACGCGCGAGCCCGGACGCCGAAGTCGGCGAGGAATGGGAGGTGCGGAACCAGGGCTCGCGCGCGACGCCCGCAGGTCGTATGGTTCCGGGAGCGGGGAATCCCGGCGATAATGCCGCCCTGGAGATGATTCGGCCGGTCGGAAAGGGACGCTATGCCACGCACTAACAAACCCCTGAAGGTTATCGCGGTCGCATCCGGCAAGGGTGGTGTCGGCAAGACCAACGTATCGGTGAACCTGTCGGTGGCCCTGGCTCGGCTGGGGCGCGAGGTGATGCTGTTCGACGCCGATCTGGGCCTGGCCAACGTCGACGTGCTGCTGGGTCTGCGCCCGGAACGCACGTTGCATGATCTGGTTAACGGCGCGGTCGACGGCCTCGAAGACATCCTGATTGAGGGGCCGGAAGGGGTGCGGGTGGTGCCCTCGGCCTCCGGGATCGCAACCATGGCCAATCTGACGCCGGCCGAGCATGCCGGTCTGATCCATGCCTTCAGCGCCTATTCGCGTCCGCTGGACGTGCTGGTGGTGGATACGGCGGCGGGGGTGCAGGAGTCAGTGACGACGTTCTGTCAGGCGGTGCAGGAAACCCTGGTGGTGGTCTGCGACGAACCCGCCTCGATTACCGACGCCTATGCCCTGATCAAGGTGCTGAACCGCGACCATGGCATGCGGCGCTTCCGGCTGGTGGCGAACATGGTGGCGGATCGCGCCGGGGCCGAACGGGTGCAGAAGAAGCTGATGGCCGTGTGTGCGAACTATCTGCCCGAGGTGGTGCTGGACCTGGTTGGCTTCGTGCCGCTCGACGAGCACCTGCGCAAGGCGGTGCAGAAACGTGCGCCGGTGGTCCGGGAGTATCCCGGCAGCCCGGCGGGCAAGGCGTTTGCCGAGCTCGCGCGCACCGTCGATCGGTGGCCGGTGGGAGGGCAGGCTCATGGCGGCATGGGCTTTTTTGTCGAACGCATGTTGCAGAGCGCATGATGAACACGCGCAACCGACTCTCCGATTACCAGAACCCGGTCGGCGGCCACGAGCAGCGGATCGCCGATCACGTCGAGCTGGTGCACCGTATCGCGCATCACCTGATGGCCCGGCTGCCATCCTCGGTGCAGGTCGATGATCTCATTCAGGCCGGCATGGTGGGGCTGCTGGAGGCGGCGCGTCAGTTCGAGGGCGGGCAGGGCGCGACCTTCGCCACCTATGCCGGGATCCGTATCCGGGGGGCGATGATCGACGAGCTGCGACGCTCCGACTGGACCCCGCGTTCGGTACATCGCAACAGTCGCAAGATCGCCGAGGCGATTCAGACCGTGGAGGCCCGCGAGGGCAGGGCCGCGCGCGGCAGCGAAGTCGCGGCGGTGCTTGGTGTCCCGATCGACCAGTATTACGAGATGTTGCAGGACCATGCCGGTGCCCACCTGTTTGCCCTGGATGATCTGGGTGGCGAGGGCGGTGACGCGGATCGTGTGATCGAGGGCCAGGAGGTATCGCCCGCCGGGCGGATGGAGGCCGGCGAGTTCCGCGAGGAACTGGCGACGGCGCTCGGCGATTTGCCCGAGCGCGAACGCCTGGTCCTGTCGCTGTACTACATCGAGGAACTCAACCTGCGCGAGATTGGCGCGGTACTCGGGGTGACCGAGTCGCGCGTTAGTCAGATACGCAGCCAGGCGGTGATCCGCCTGCGTGCCCGGATGGGCTCGTGGCTCGAAGACGGGACTGCTTTGCAGTTATTCTAGACATACCATCGACCCCGGAGTTTAGCGTGGACAAGGGAATGAAAATCCTCATCGTGGACGACTTTTCCACGATGCGGCGCATCATCAAGAATCTCCTGCGTGATCTCGGCTTCAACAATACCCAGGAAGCCGACGACGGCAGTACGGCGCTGCCGATGCTGCAAAATGGGGATTTCGACTTCCTGATTACCGACTGGAACATGCCGAACATGCCCGGCATTGATCTGCTCAAGGCGGTACGTGCGGACAACAAGCTGAAGACCCTGCCCGTGCTGATGGTGACGGCGGAAGCCAAGCGGGACCAGATCGTCGAGGCGGCCGAGGCCGGCGTGAACGGATACGTCGTGAAGCCGTTCACTGCGGAGACGCTGAGGGAAAAGATCGAGAAGATCTTCGAACGTATTGAAGCGCAGGGCTAAGCGTCAAAAAACAACGGACGGGCGCGGTAGCGACAGGTTGTTGCGGCGACCGTACGCCGACCGTCCGGGCCGCCAGGACCGCGGGCATCGAGAGGCTGCAAATGACTGAACAGGAATATCCGCCAACCCAGGACCAGCTGGATCTGGCCCGCGAACTCGTTGCGAGCCTGGAGGCCGGTGACGACATCGGGGCGCGCGGGCTGGTACAGCAACTGTCGCTACCGTACGAACGCGAGTTGTTCGAGGAGGTCGGCAAGCTCACGCGCGATCTGCACGAGGCGCTGCAGAGCTTCCGCGGTGATTCGCGGCTGGTGGAGCTGACCCAGGCGGAGATCCCCGACGCGAAGGAACGCCTGAACTACGTGGTGACCATGACCGAGCAGGCGGCCCATGACACCCTGAATGCGATCGAGTCAAGTCTCCCGATCGCCGAGGAGTTCAGCAAGCAGGCCGGTGCCCTGACCACACAGTGGACCCGGTTTCGCAATCGTCAGCTTTCGGTGGAGGAATTTCGCGATTTCGCTCGTGAACTGGATACGTTCTTTGCCCGTGCCGGCGAGGACACCGAGGAATTGCGCCGCCTGCTGTCGGAGGTGCTGATGGCGCAAAGCTATCAGGACATCACCGGGCAGGTGATCCGTCGGGTCATTCAATTGGTGACGGACCTGGAGGAAAACCTGGTCAGCCTGATTCGCCTGTCCAGTGGCCGGATGGAGTCCATGGAGGCGGCGGAAGGCCACCCTCCAACCGAGGAGGATCGCGAAGCCGATCGGCGCGGGCATGGCCCGAGCGTTCCGAAGACTCAAGATTCCGCCGCGGAGGTCGTTCAAGGTCAGGACGAGGTGGATGATCTGCTGTCCAGCCTGGGCTTCTAGATCCGCGCCACGAGACTGAACGGCAAGCGTCACCGGAATGGAGAGACCGAATGGCCATCGACCCCAACGACGAAATCCTCCAGGACTTCCTGATCGAGGCTGGAGAGCTGCTCGACGGGCTCAACGAGCAGTTGATCGACCTGGAGCAGAATCCGGACGACCGTGATCTTCTGAACGCGGTTTTTCGCAGTTTTCACACCATCAAGGGCGGAGCGGGCTTCCTGAGCCTGAACCCGCTGGTGACGGTCTGCCATCACGCCGAGGACGTCTTCAACCTGCTGCGCAATGGCGAACGGCGGGTGGATGGCCACTTGATGGATACGATGTTGCGCGTGCTGGATACCCTGAACGTGATGTTCGGGGATCTGCGTTCCGGCGTGGACCCCACGCCCGCCGACGATGAACTGGTCGAGAACCTGCGGCGCATGGCGAACAACGAAGATGCCGCGGGGGAGACCGGAGCCGCCACGCCGCCCCCGGAACCGGGACCCGAGCCCGACCCGGTACCAGAACCCGAGCCCGAGCCGGTACCGTCTGCCGATACGGGCGCCGGCGGTGGCGACATGGTGGGTGCGGGCGACGAGATTACCGACGACGAATTCGAGGCCTTGCTGGATACCCTGCACGGGGACGCGGCGCCTGCCCCGGCGACCGCCGATAACGTGGAGCCGACTGCGCCGGCGGGCGCCGATGAAGGTCGTAGTGGCGATCTGATCTCCGACGACGAGTTCGAAAATCTGCTCGACGAATTGCAGGCGAAGGGAGCAGGGCCCGCGGCTACCGGTGCTGTCCCTCCGAAGGATGTAGACCCCTCCGGGGGCGCGGCCGCGCCGGCGCCCCCGGAGGCGGAAGCGACTCCTGCCCCGGCGGACAAGCCAGTGGAACCCGAAAAGGCACCCGCTGCCGGAGACGGTGCGCGTGCCAGCGGGGGCGGCGCGGCGGGGGGTGATGGTGCCCAGCGCGCAGCCCCGCAGGGCGAGACCTCGGTGCGTGTGGACACCGAGCGCCTGGACGAGATCATGAATCTGGTCGGCGAACTGGTGCTGGTGCGTAACCGGTTGAGCATGCTGCGTTCGCAGAACGTGGACGACGAGCTTGGCAAGGCCATCAGTTCCCTCGCACTGGTGACCTCGGATCTCCAGACTTCGGTGATGAAGACCCGCATGCAGCCGGTGAAAAAGGTCTTCAACCGGTTCCCGCGCGTGATCCGCGACCTGTCACGCAACCTCGGAAAGGAGATCGAACTCGAGATCTTCGGCGAGGATACCGACCTCGACAAGAACCTGGTCGAGGCCCTGTCGGATCCGCTGGTGCATCTGGTTCGCAACGCGGTGGATCACGGGGTCGAAACACCCGATGTACGCGAGGCGGCCGGGAAGCCGCGCAAGGGTACGGTGGTGCTGGGTGCGGCGCAGGAAGGTGATCACATCGCTTTGTTGATCAAGGATGATGGCGGTGGCATGGATCCGCAGGCACTGCGCCGCAAGGTAGTGGAAAAGGGTCTGATGGAACCGGCGATGGCCGAACGCATGACCGACCGCGAGGCCTTCAACGTGATCTTCATGGCCGGGTTCTCGACCAAGACCGAGATCTCCGACGTGTCAGGGCGCGGGGTCGGCATGGACGTCGTGAAGACCAAGATCTCCCAGCTCAACGGGACCATCGACATCGATTCCGAGATCGGCGTGGGGACTACGCTGCGGGTGAAGCTGCCGCTGACGCTGGCCATCCTGCCTGCGCTGATGGTGATTCTCGATGGACGGCGCTTTGCTATCCCGCTGGCGGCGGTCTCGGAGATCCTGGATCTTGATCTGACCAAGACCCATTACGTCGATGAACAGGAAGTCATTGTGGTGCGCAATCAGGCGCTGCCGATCCATTACCTGCTGCGCTGGCTGAAGCCCGGAAAAATCCCCGAGGCCCGCAAGGAGGCACATGTGGTGGTGGTGCATACCGCGGACCGCAAGGTAGGCCTGGTGGTGGATGGCCTGGTGGGCCAGGAAGAGGTGGTCATCAAGCCTCTGGGTCAGAACCTCCAGGGGGTAAAGGGACTTGCCGGCGCCACGATCACGGGGGATGGCGGTATTGCGCTGATCCTGGACGTGTCCGATCTGGTCTCCCTGTTGACACGTCAATTACAGATGGGCGGGCGACAAGTCCGCGCCACACGTCCAAGCGAGGGTTGAAGATGCCGGTAAAGGTTCTGGTCGTCGACGATTCGGGATTTTTCCGACGTCGGATCGCGGAACTCCTGAACGCGGATGCCGGTATCGAGGTGGTCGGAACTGCCGAGAATGGCGAACAGGCCATCCAGGCGGTGCGGGAGCTGGACCCCGATGTGGTGACCATGGACATCGAGATGCCGGTGATGGACGGCATCACCGCGGTGCGCAAGATCATGGCCGAGAATCCGCGGCCGATCCTGATGTTCTCCAGCCTGACGACCGAGGGTGCCCAGGCGACCCTGGACGCGCTGGAGGCGGGTGCAGTCGACTTCCTGCCGAAGCGCTTCAGCGACATGGCTGGCGACGAGGACAGTGCGCGCATGCTGCTGCGCCGTCGTGTGCGCAGTCTGTCGCGCAGTCGGGCGCGGTCGGTCAGTGCGCCGGGTGGGCACGCCCCGGTTGCGGAGGCGAAACCCTCCGAACGGCG
>SKNJ01000146.1 GCA_007120575.1 Thioalkalivibrio sp. | reverse complement strand
GACATGGTGGTCGGGCGCCAGTTTCAGCCCTCGCAGCCGTGGTTCGACCGGGTAGGCGGGTTCAGCAAGCGTTCGAACTACTGCGCGGCCGGGGTTTTCCTGGAGGCAGTTGCCGAAGGCTACTCGGTGGCGCGCCAGATGGAAGACCAGGAACGCATGCGGCAGTACCAGGCCGCGCTGTTGCTTGGCATGCGGTTTCTGCTGCAGGGACAGTACGGCTCCAGCGACGTGCTGCAACGTGCAGACGCCCGCTACCTGGCGGGCGGGTTTCGTACCACGCCCCTCGATCCGGTGGTGCGGGTCGATAACGTACAGCACGCGGCCTGCGCGATCCGGCGCACCCTTGAGTGCCTGGAGCCGCGGTACAGCCTGTGAGTTTGTACGCGGCGCGGCGCGCTCGGTAACGGGCCTGGCCGCGCCCCGAGGGCTCTCCCGGGGCTACGGTTTCGTGGCCCCGGGCGCGTAGGAGCCCAGCCCTCTGGGCGCTGGGGCGCTGGCGATGCCCGGATCGGCGAGGGGGCTCGCCTCCTACGGTTTGGTGGCCTCGTGCCGCGTAGGAGCCCAGCCCCCTGGGCGATGGGGCGTTGGTGATGCCCGATCGGCGAGAGGGCTCGCCTCCTGCGGTTTGGTGGCCCCGTGCCGCGCAGGAGCCCAGCCCCCTGGGCGACGGGGCGCTGGTGATGCCCGATCGGCGAGGGGGCTCGCCTCCTGCGGTTCGGTGGCCCCGTGCCGCGTAGGAGCCCAGCCCCCTGGGCGACGGGGCGTTGGTCAGGCTGGATTCGAGGGCCCGTGACCCTGCGGGGTCTGTTTATCCGACCGGATGCTGCACGGCGCGTCCGGTCATGCCGTCGAGGCCAAGGTCCGGCATCAGGCGCAGGGTTTCCGGGGTGTCGCAGCCTTCGGCGATGACCAGGATGCCGATCGAGTGGGCCAGGGTGCACAGGCCGCGGACCAGTGCCTGGCCCTCGCTGGAGCCTTCGGCGGCGCTGGCCAGCGAGCTTTGCAGCTTCACGTAGTGCAGGCCGAATTCGCTAAGATCATGGGCGCGGAATGCCTCCGGGCCGGCATGCTCCAGCCCTACGACACACCCGCTGGTGCGCGCGATGCGGCACAGGTCGCGCAATTCCGCCGGGTGTGCGAGGGCGCCACGTGCGGGGAATTCGAGCCACAGGCGTCCGGCAGTATCCGGAGTCTCAAGCAGGCGCTGTTCCAGCGCTTGCCGGAACCCGGTGTCGGTGAGGCTGGTGACCGAGAGGTTGATGGCCAGGCGCTCGCGGGATTGCTGTAGTGCCGAGAGCGCAGCGTCGAGCACCGCTTCATCCAGCTGCAGGATCAGGTTCAGGCGCACGGCCCAGGGCATGAAATAACCGGCCGGACGCGGTTCGCCGTCCAGCACCAGGCGCATTGGGGCCTCGTGGTGCATCAGTTCGTTGTCGATGTCGAGCACCGGGAACCGGGCCAGTTGCACCCCATGCTCGTCCAGCGCTGCGGTGATCGCGCGGCGCCATTCGGCCTGGGTGCCGTGCTGCGCGGCAGCGTGGGGTTCCTCGGTGACGGTATCGCCGGGCTCGAGCTCCGCGCGCGCCAGGGCCTGGTCGACCCGTGCGAGGATCTGACCCGGGGTGTCGTCCGGATGGTAGGTGGTGGTGGCAGCGTACAGCACAAGGTCTTCGGGGGCGTCGGGACCCAGCTCGGTGCGGACGGCATTCAGCAGGGATTCGGCGTAGGCGCGGGGTTCGGAGATGCCGTGCGCGAACAGCACGAGGTCGGAACCGTTCAGGCGGCCGGCTGCGCTGTAGTCGACCTCTTCGGTGGCACGCCGAAGCACTTCGGCGATTCGGTGCAGAAGGGCATCAAGACCGGCGTGGCCCAGTGTCTGGTTCAGTTCCTGCATGCGTGCGATGCGCAGCACGATCATGCCTCCGGAGGAGCCGGTGTGGCGGCTGTCGAGAGTGGCCTGGAGCTGCGCCAGGAATGGCTCCCGGGCCAGCAGGCCGGTGACATGGTCGTGCTGGAGCTGCGCCTGCAATTGTTCCAGGCGCGAGGACTCCTCGCGCAGCATCATGCGCACGTGTTCGGTCAGCCGGTTCATGGCGCGCACCACCGCCCGGAATTCCAGCGTGCGCGGTTCCGGGGTGGTCACGAAACGGCGTTCGCCGAGGGCCCTGGCCTGTTCGACCACACCGTTCAGGGGCCGGATCAGGCGCCCCAGCAGTGCGCTCCCCAGCAGGCCGATGAGGAATAGCCCCAGCACGAAGATCGCGGTCAGGCGCAGCGTGCCGCTCCACAGGGTCTCGTAGGCATAGCTGGTCTGGCTTTCGACGTACAGCGTGCCGAACGGGGCCCAGCCATCCGAGATGTGCGAGACACCGGGTCGGACCTCCAGCGGCAGCAGGTCCACGAACCAGCCGGGAACGCCCTGGGGCGGCGCGGGATTCTCGCGTTCGATCATGACCCCGCCATCCGGGTTCACCAGGCGAATGCGCCGGTAATGGCCGGTGTCGAACTGCGAGGCGACCTGCAGCTCGACGGTGGTATCGTCCTTGGGCAGTTGCGATAGCGACAGTGCGAGGGAGGCCGCGTTGTCGATGTTCTTGATGTGGAGTTGTTGCACCAGGTAGTCGCGCGCCGACAGGGTGCTCACCACGATGCTGACCATCAGTGCCAGCATCAGCAACACGGCGACGGCGATCCAGAGCTGTTTTCTCAATGACATGGGAGGCCCCTCATTCGGAAGTCGCGGTAATCGGACGATTCAGGTTCAGGCCGTCCGCGTCCATTTCTTCCACGACCCGGCGCCACCGCGACAGGCGCGCCGTGGGATCGGCCGCCGAGCGTTCGGCGCCATCGGGCCACAGACCCTCGCTGTTGAAACTGAAAATCGGAGTCAGGTCGTCGCGACGGGACGCGGCTTCGATCCGGGTGACCAGATTGTCGAGTACCAGCGGCTCGCCCCGCGGTTCGGCGAAGTAGCCAAGCACCATGTGGGCCTGGCTGAGTGGGCTGCCGGGGCCGCCGATACGTGCGTTGACATAAAACAGGCGTAGCCGCTCGTCGGGGATGCCCAGTTTGCGCAGGCTTGCGTACTTGAGGATGCTGAAATCCTCGCAGTCCCCGGCCGCCTTGTTCAGCGTCTCCAGCGGGGTCCCCCAGTAATCTTCCTGTCCCCAGGTCACCTGATCGTCCTGATAACGGATGTTGCGGTTGAAGAACTCGTTGACCCGTTCGATTTGCGTCTGTTCGTCCTCGCCGGCAAGGTCCGCGAGCAGATTGCGCCAGCGACGCACGAATTCGGCGGTCTCCCGCCCGTAGCGCTGCTCGGCCAGGACCTCCAGGCGCTGGAAATCTTCCAGCCCGGCCTGCCCGGGCGTCTGGCCCCACCACGTCGAGATCGCCAGTGCCAGGGCGAAGGCACACCACACGGCAAGGCGCAACGGCTGGGTGCGGAAGATGGAAGGGGCCCTCGGCGCAGGCATCTATAAAAAGCTCTTGTCGATCATGGGGCACCGAACCGGCAAATACCAGTTTGGCAGTGTGCCAATGTGCAGGCATTTCCCGTCAGGCGTTTGTTGAGCGTTATTTGGATTATATCGCAATGTATTGCAAGGGCGGGGGCTTGATCCTATCTTTCAAATGCGTGCGGCATTGGTTGTGGCGCGCCCGGCCAGTGGGACGAACTGGCCCGGTACTGGGTGGGCGATCCATGTTTCATGGGAGGAGAAAGCAATGAACCGACGAATGCCTGTGCCCGGCAGGGGGACCCTGCTGGCCTTGACGGCAGCCGTGACGATCGCGGTGGGTGGCGCGGTGCAGGCCGAGCCCGCCGAGCCGATGCGAGAGGCTGCAATGGAAGCGGTCCTGACCAATCCCGATGTACAGGCCCGGTGGCACGCGTTCCGTGCCGCGGGCGAGCAGCAGCGTGAGGCGCGGGGCGGCTTCCTGCCCGAGATTGACCTGAATGCGCGGACCGGATACCAGCGGCAGCGCTACGATGACAGCAGTATCCCCGATCGGACCAGCCATCCGCGGGGCATCGACATCACGCTGACCCAGATGCTGTATGACGGCTTCGGCGTGTCCAGTGACGTGAACCGCCTGGGCGAGGTCCAGCGGGTCCGCTACTTCGAGCTGCGCGAGGCCACCGAGCAAACGGCCCTGGAGGCTGTGCGTGCGTTCGCGGATGTGCAGCGTCAGCGTGCCCTGGTCCGCCTGGCCCAGGAGAACTATGACGCGCACAAGGAAACCTACGATCAGATCATGGATCAGGCCGAGCAGGGTGTGGGCAGGGGCTCGGATCTCGAGCAGGCCTCGGG
>SKNJ01000082.1 GCA_007120575.1 Thioalkalivibrio sp. | reverse complement strand
GACAAGAGCATCCGCCAGTTCAATATCGACGCCACCGGGATGCATATCGGCGACCGGTTCGTCGGAATCGAGGGGATCCTCGACGGACACCCGGTGCATGTTGCCCAGGGAATCAGCGCATGAACCTGGCGCATTCTTTCCTGCCCGAAACCACCATGCCACCCGCCCTCCCGGTCCTGTTCGGCGACGGCGGGAACCGGACGGGCTGCACGCCACAGAATCCGACCACAGCCGACCTTCAAGCCATTATCGCGTCCAGCAGCGACGCCATCCTGGTGGTCGACCCCGAGGGCACGATCTGCTTCGCCAACCCCGCTGCCGGTGCGCTGCTCGGACGGTCGCCCGACAGCCTGCGCGGCGACCCGTTCGGCTTCCCGGTGGCCCCGGGGCATGCCGAAATCGACATACTGCCTCCCAGGGCGGCGCCACGCGTGGCGGAGATGCGGGTGACACCCGTCACCTGGCGCGGTGCCAGGGCGCTCCTGGCCATGCTGCGGGATGTCACCGAACGCAAACAGACCGAACAGGAACTACGGCTGGCCGCCCGAGTATTCGACAATGCCACCGAGGGCCTGCTGATCACCGATCGCGACAACCGCATCCTCAAGGTCAACCACGCCTTTACCGAGATCACCGGCTTTGATGCCGGAGAGATCAACGGAGAATCGATCCAGACCCTGCTGGACTCCGAAGAGACCCATCGCGAGGTCCTGGCGTCGATCCAGGAATCGGTCTTCCGGCACGGACGCTGGGAGGGCGAGCTTGCCAAGCGGCGGCGGGATGGCACGTCCTATATCGCCTGGACCACAGTGGTGGCCGTGCGCGACGAGGACGACGAGATCAGCCACTTCATCGCAATCTTCAACGACATCACCGAATGGAAGACCGCGCGCGACCGGCTGGACCATCTCGCCCATATCGACCCGCTCACCGAGCTGCCCAACCGCACCTGTTTCTATGACAAGCTGGCAGCGGCGATCGCGCGCGCGCCGCGACAGACGGGCTCGCTCGCCGTGCTGTTTGTCGACCTCGACCAATTCAAGCCGGTCAATGACACCCGCGGCCACGCCGTCGGCGACATGCTCCTGCGCGATGTCGCACGCCGTCTGAACGGTGGGGTACGCGAGGGCGACGTGGTCGCACGTCTCGGCGGCGACGAGTTCATCGTGCTGTTACCGGATCTGCGCTCGGCGCAGGATGCCGCCGCGGTCGCACGCAAGATCATCCGTTCTCTGGGCGAGCCCTTCCAGGTCAACGAACACCGGATCACCATCGGCGCCAGTGTCGGTATCGCGCTGTACCCCCGGGACGGTCGCAACGGCGATCAGCTCGTACACGCCGCGGACGCTGCGATGTATATGGCCAAGGAACATGGCGGCGGCACCTACGCCTTCCATGAGCCGGCATCCGGGGAAGATGCCATCCGTCACTGATCCCGGGACCCCCCAAAAGCCTCTGTCATCATGGGGTTTGGATTGCCCCGCGGGCGCTGGATCCCTACATTAGCGCCTCCTGAAAATCCGTCCGGGGGCAATCCGCGCCATGAACACCCGTACCGCAAGCCACGCCACGCTGACCACCCTCCTGACCGTCCCGGTCCTCGCCGTCGCCCAGCAGCCCGCGCAGGAACTCGGGACCGTCACGGTCACCGCCACCGGTTACGAGACCCTGGTCGAGGAGACCCCGTCCTCGGTTACCGTGATCGAGGCCGACGAGATCCACAAGCGCGAAGCCCGGACCCTCGGCGACCTGCTGCGCGGCCAGCCCGGGCTGGCCACCGCGGTGGACGGCTCGGTCGGCTCGGACCCGATCATTCGCGGTCTCAAGCGCGACCAGGTGCTGG
The DNA here is from genome assembly GCA_007120575.1 of Thioalkalivibrio sp. Classification (GTDB taxonomy): domain Bacteria; phylum Pseudomonadota; class Gammaproteobacteria; order Ectothiorhodospirales; family Ectothiorhodospiraceae; genus Thioalkalivibrio. The sequence goes on along the minus strand of SKNJ01000082.1, from coordinate 2,477 downwards.
TGCTGGTGGACGGGGTGCGCATCAATGCGATGCAACCCCCCGCCCGCGGCTCCCTCGCGTCCTACGTGAATGTCGACCTGATCGAACGCATCGAGGTGGTGCGCGGCCCCGGCTCGGTGCTGTACGGCGCCGGTGCGATGGGTGGCGTGATCAACATCATCACCCGCAGCGGCGGATTCACCGACGAGCCGGAAACCCGCGGCTGGTCACGCCTCGGCATTACATCGGTCGATGACGGCATCCGCGGCGCGGTGGGTGCCACCTTCTCCAGCCCGCGCAACGTGCTGGACATCTCCACCGCCTATCTGAACACCGACGACTACAAGACCGGCCACGGGGATCGCCTGCAGGAATCGGGGACCGAGCAGCAGGCCTATCACCTGCACTACCGCGGTCGGCTCGCCCCCGGCCACGAACTCGCCTTCCGCGCCCAGCGCGACCAGCGCGATGACGTCTGGTATCTCGCCTCGCGCACCTGGACCGAAACCGATGGCGCGCGCCCGGAGGGACTCAACACCCATTACACCCCGCGCCAGACCCGCGATCTGCTGAAGCTGACCTATTCCGGCGAGCTGGATGGCGCCTGGGCCCCGCAGGTCGAGGCCTCGGTGTACCGGCAGGAGCTGTCGCGCGGCAACTACGACTGGAACCAGCAGCGCGGGATCGACTACCGCACCTCCGACACCGACTTCACCACCGATGGCGCGCGCGTTCAGACCGAGCTGGTCCCAACGGACAATCAGATCCTGCTGCTGGGCGCGGAGGCCTGGCGCCTGCGTGCCAGCCCGGTATCGTTCATGGGCCAGCCGCCGGGCTACCAGCCGGTCAACCGCATCCCGCTGGTCGAGCGCGGACGCATCGAGTCGGTGGGCGCCTTCGCCCAGCACGAGACCTATCTCGACTGGACCACCATCAACCTGGGACTGCGCTACGACCGCGTGTCGGGCGAGGCCGACAACGCGTTCATGGTCGAGGGCCCGCTGGACAGCACCGACCGCAACCTGGGCTGGTCGGCCGGCCTCACCTGGCACCTGGACGAGACGATCAATCCCTACTTCAGCCTGTCCGAGGGCTACCGCTCCGCGAGCCTGCTGGAGCGCTACCTGACCTACCCCTACAGCGACGGCTTTACCTGGCTCAGCGATCCCCAGCTTGATCCCGAGCGCAACCGCACACTGGAGATCGGCGCGCGCGGCCGCCTGGGGGATACCCGCTACACGGTGTCGGTTTACGAAAGCCGCATCCGCGACTACATCGGCGGCCAGGTCGTCGCGCCCGGCATCAAGCAGACCATGAATCTGGACGAGGCGCGGATTCACGGCGCCGAGGTACTGGTCGAACATGCGTTCGACAACCACATTACCGGCTTCGTCTCCGGCACCTGGATCCGCGGCGAGAACCGTGACCGCCAGTTCGACGAACCCCTGACCCAGATGCCGCCCCCCGAGGCCAGCATCGGCGCCAGCCGCACGGTCGCGCGCGGCTGGCAGTGGGAGGCCCGCATCCGCGCGGTCGCCAGTCAGGACCGCACCGCCGACACCTTCACGGCCGGAACCGAGCGCGAAACCTCCGGCTTCGCCACTGGCGATGTCGCGGTCGGCTACCGCTTCGGTCCTGGCGCCGGCTTCCGCGCCAACGAACTGACCTTCAGCGTCACCAACATCGCGGACAAGGCCTACCGCGAGCATGTGAACGAAATGACCGCGAGCCGGCTCGACCCGGCCCGCGGGGTCCAGGATGTCTGGGCTCCCGGGCGCAGTTTTGGCATCACCTGGAACGCCGAATTCTGAGCCGGCCGGTCCCCCACCCGCAGAAAAGGACAGTCACACCATGCGTCTACGCGTCATCGATTTCGGTCAGCAACCCGCGGTGCGTTCCCAGGCGGTCTACCACGGGATCGCCGAGGCCATGGACAAGGACGACGATCCGGTCCTGACCCTGGTCAACCCCGACGATCCCTACGTCTGCGTCGGACTGCATCAGGAGATCGCCCTGGAGGCGGACGAGGACTACTGCCAGGCGCAGGGCCTGCCGATCATTCGCCGACATGTCGGGGGCGGCGCGGTCTACCTGGATCGCAACCAGATGTTCTTCCATTTCATCTACCCCACACCAAAGGCACCGCGGATCGTCGCCGACATCTACCGCAAGTTCATCGATCCGGTCATCCACACCTATCAGGACCTTGGGGTCAACGCGACCTTCCGCCCGGTCAACGACATCCACGTCGACGGGCGCAAGATCGGCGGGACCGGCGCCGCCTCCATCGGCAACGCCACCGTGATGGTGGGCAGCTTCATGTTCGATTTCGACACCGCCACCATGGCCCGTTGCCTGAAGGTCCCGTCCGAGAAGTTCCGCGACAAGCTGCGCGCCGGGATGGAGGACTACATCACCACCCTGACACGCGAACTGGGCGAGATGCCCGCACGCGAGACCGTGCGCGAGGCCTTCCTGAAGCGGGTCGCCAGCGAGCT
>SKNJ01000029.1 GCA_007120575.1 Thioalkalivibrio sp. | reverse complement strand
GATGGCTGACATCGTTGTACCAACCGATAAAATCCAGCGCATCTTTCATGTTGCTGCGCCGTGCCCTTCGTTTGCCGGTGGCTTGCTGATAGTCCTGCCACGCCGGATCCTGCGCCTGGGCATAGCCGCGCGCGCTGGACGGCCTGCGACCCGGGATGATGCCGAGGATTCGGTTTCGCTCGGGGCGGGCGCGAGCCCTGAATGAGGACTCCTGTTGTACGAAAGCCATCTGCGCCGAAATTGGCGTACCCCACTGCTTTTCGGATGCGAGGGCATGATCGTACCAGCGCGGATTGTGTTCGAAAATTCGGCAGACGTTGTCCTGTTGTGCAGGCGGAGAGCTTGCACAGCCGGTGATCAAGGTGATCAACGCGACCGACGCTGAGCCAATGATTCTTTTCACGTAGACACGATTCATCACGGCAGGAGTTTACCCGACTGGGCTGGTCGGAGTGACTCCTCCCGGAATGTGTTGAGCTTAAAGTGTGTCCAGCTTCATTCGATGCGCTATTCTGATGCAATACAAGCATTGAAAAGGCTCGGAGTCCATGCTCTGGCAGGCACTAAGCGCGGCACGTGATCTCGGCCGCATGCAGGATATCGCTTCGGTTCTCATTCGCTACGGCTTTGGCGACGTGGTTCAGCGCATCGGCATGGCCGGGGCGCTGGAGCGGGCCGGCAAGGTCTTGCACTGGAAGGAGGCCGAGGAGCTGGCAAGGCTCAGGCCGCCGGCCCGGGCGCGTCGCGTGCTCGAAGAGCTTGGGCCGACTTTCGTCAAACTGGGCCAGGTATTGGCTACTCGTGTCGATCTGTTCGGGCCGGAGTGGCTTGAGGAGTTCGGCAAGCTGCAGGATCACGCACCCCCGGTAGACTGGTCGGAAATCGAGGCCCTTCTTATCGAGGATCTGGAAGGCAGTCCGGACGAGGTGTTCGCCGAAATCGACCGCGAACCGCTGGCCGCAGCGTCACTGGCCCAGGTTCATCGCGCCAGCCTTCATGACGGCACCCAGGTGGTGCTGAAAGTGCGCCGGCCGGGAATCCGACCGACTGTGGAAGCTGATCTCAGGCTGCTCAAGCGATTGGCAGAGATCATCGAGTCGGAAGCACCCGATCTCAGTCATTATCGCCCGCGTTTGCTGGTACGACAGTTCTCCAACTCACTACTGCGCGAACTCGATTTCGCTGCCGAGTGCCGCAATGCCGAACGCATCAGCAATGCCCTGGAGGAAGATTCCGGCGTAGTCATTCCCGGGGTTCACTGGGAGTGGTGCGGTGAAAGGCTCAACGTACAGGATTTTATCGACGGAATTCCCGGTCGGGATCTTGACGCAGTCGACAAGGCAGGCATCGATCGTCACGAGATCGCGGTGCGTGGCACACGTGCAATTCTCAGGATGATTCTCGAGGAAGGTTTCTTCCATGCCGACCCTCATCCCGGCAATGTTCTCTATCTGCCGGACAGTCGTATAGCGTTGCTGGATTTCGGCATGGTCGGCCGTCTCTCCGAAGACCGTCGCCACCAGGTTGCCGAATTGCTTTATGGACTGGTTTCACAGGATGTCGAGCTGGTGTCTCGCATCCTGATCGACTGGAGCGAGGAGAGCGAAGTCAACGAGGAACGCCTGCACGATGACGTCGTCGAGTTCATAGACCATTATCATGGCGTGCCGCTCAAGCAACTGAATGTTTCTTCCATGATTGTCGAGATCACGGCGGTGCTGCGGAACCACCATCTGGTGCTGCCGGCCGATCTGGTGTTGATGCTCAAGGCCTTCATCACACTGGAAGGAATGGGCCGATCACTGGATCCGGAGTTCGATATGGCCGGAGAAGCCGCGCCAGTCATCGAGGAAGTGATCCGGCGCCATTATTCGCTGCCCAATGTTACCCGGCGCATGCAGAGCGGATTGACCGAAGTCCTGAAAGTGCTCGGCACCTTGCCTTCGGACTTCAGCCGCCTGCTGAAGATGGCCCGACATGGACGCATTGAAGTGCATGTAGACGTTACCGACCTGAAGGAAGTGGGTAATCGACTCGATCGGGCCGCGAGTCGGCTGACCCTGGGGGTAGTGACAGCCGCTCTGATTATCGGATCGGCAATCGTGCTCAACGTCCAGGGTGACCGGGAGGCATTGGGCCTCCCGTTATTCGGCCTGCTTGGATTCATCGGCGCCGCCCTTGGCGGGATCTGGTTGCTGTTCTCGATCTGGCGCAGCGGGCGGGACGACTGAGTTGGGGGTAACTGCAAGGTCCATAGCGAACACGGCGACCGGGGCGGGCTGCCCGTCCGAAGCGCTTTTCCGACGAATCTGACCGCTTGCGGTGCCAGCCTGGCCCAGGGTGAACTGGAAACAGCGCCCGGCAGGGTGATCCGCCAATTCTTCGACCAGCGAATGAAAGCTGCCGTCCGGATCGAAATCGATGCATTTGGCGCGATAGCCTTCAGGAGCGCTATTCCAGTCACGACTAAACGATGAGGGATCGAATATCAATGTGTCTCCTGCCTCGATCTGACCCAGCAGCGCGTTTGTCACCGTGAACTCCGGTATGCGATTGATGGATGCCTGCGTGATATCGATGACCCATGCACTGCCGGCGCCAATGACTTCGAGCGTCTGGCTGGCGATGTCCGTGGAGAACTCGACCAGTGCGGCGGTAGTTTCATCGACACCAATTGCGAATGATGCATCCGTGTCGGCCAGCAGCCGAATCAGTCGAAACTGACGCTGACGCTCCGAGAAGTGAGTGTCGACGATGCCCTCCGGAAACGTACCGATGCCGTGTTCGTGCCATGTCAGGTCCGCTGATTGGAGGCCATCGGGGCAACTGCTGTCGATATCGCAACCGGGGTCAGGTGGTGGAGACTGTTGGAAGGCGCCGCGCAACAGACTGTTGTTGAGTCCGCCGTTGGTGACCATGACCCGGGAAGACTGTACTGCGCTGCCGGCACTGGTGCCGCCGAGGATCATCCGTCCGGCGGCTATTTTGTCTCTGATCGCTGCCATCTCTGGCGTATCGCTGCCATCGTCGTCCAGCAGCGCCTGGAAGGTCAGCCACTGATCACCGCCGTTGAGAAACACCCCGTCGGCCTGTTCCAGCAGTCGGATGCCAGCTTGCGGATCCTTGCAGAACTCGATTTGACGAGCGTACTTTTCGGGATCGATCCGGTCCCGGTGATGGCTGCCAAGGATGTTTGCCTGATGCCGCGTGAGATTGTCACAATCTTCCTCGGATCGCGCCTTGCGCACGGCGGCATCCAGAGGAAGCCATACGGTATCCGCGCCTGCCTGTTCGAAGACCTGCAGATAAAAAGCGAGCGCATCGTAGGGATCGCGTGACGAGGCAGTGGTCACAGCGACCAGGGGCCGCGTGCCACCATTTTTCTGACGTGCGATCTCCACGAAGCGTCTGAAAATGGCGATTGAATGTTCATTCACCGAGTCATTCAGGCGCACTTGTTCCCGTCTGACAGTTCCATCAGCGGAGATCGGAGGCTGCTGAAAGTGATCGCGCAGCATCACCCAGGTGCGATTGCTCATTTCCCCGAGGGCGTCCTCACCTGTGACGCGCCTCTTTCCAACGACCAGGGACTGCTCGCGGAAGAGCCGAAGGAAATCGGCGGCAACGACTGGGGATTCAACAACCCCCTGAAATTGCTGAAGTAAACTGACCGTAATATCAATCTGCCTGGACTCGAGTCGCGTGGCTGCCGCGGACTTCCAGCGCTCGATGCCCTGTTGGTCGACGAAAAACCGTGTTTCCGTCAGTGCGTCTGCGTTCCATTCAGCGGGCGTCGTGCATTGCTGCGGTGACAGTGAAGTACAGACCGGCAGGTGCCCTCCGGCCAGCATCAGATCAGCAGCTTCACTCTGAGCGACATGCAGGAACAGTATGCAAACCACCGGGAAAATCAGCTTCATATCGACAATTCCCAGTGGTGACGGCCTATGGTCGGCTGTTGAGATTTGCAAGAATATCCTCCAGGTCTTTGCAACACTTGCTCTCCTTCACGATAAAATGCGCCTCGCAGCCCCGATCTCGGATCCGGGCAAAACGAGCATGTTGTCAAAGACCGGTTCAGTCAAGAAATGATATCCAGATCATACGATTCCGATCAATATCGCTTCAAGTGCCATTCTCTCAGTGAGTGGTTTGACGAATAGGCCAGCTCACCGGGCCCCGAAGCTTATTGAAGCGATTTCTATGTCAGTTCGACATTTGTGCGTCGGTCGGCAGACTTTGCGCTGACCAGTGAGAATACTGTTAATCCCCCAGCAAGCATGCAGGTCGGATTAATTGCAAAATTGGGAAGAATCGTATGCTCCTTATCAAGAAAGCAAGCATCTATGCACCGGAGAAGCTGGGAACGGCCGACCTGTTGTTGGCCGGCGGGCGTATCATCGCGATGGCCCAGGAGATTGCAGCGCCGGAGATTCCGGGCGTGCATGTGGAGCATATAGAGGCCGAAGGCATGTCGCTTGTCCCCGGCTTTGTCGATTCGCTGGTTCATGTGACCGGCGGTGGTGGTGAAGATGGTTTCGGCGGTCGTACTTACCCTTTGCAGGCGGAACAGGCGCTGGCTGCCGGCGTGACCACAGTAATCGGTTGTCTGGGCACTGATGCCGTGACCCGTACCCATGTCGATTTGCTCGCAGCGGCGCGTGCGCTGGACAGCCGGGGGCTCAGCTGTTTCTGCCTGACCGGTTCGTATGCCCTGCCGGCCGTCACATTAACCGGCTCGATCGAATCCGACCTGGTGCTCATTCCAGAAATCATCGGACTGGGCGAGGTTGCACTAGCCGATCACCGCGGATCACAGCCGCTCTGGCACGAACTGGCGCGTGCCGCTTCAGAAAGTCGGCGCGGAGGGATGCTGGCCGGCAAGCACGGAACGGTGCTGCTGCATTTGGGAGACGGCGAGCAGCCGCTGAATTTGCTGCGGGAGGTGCTTGAGCGCACAGAGTTGCCGAAGAACCAGTTCTTGCCGACCCATTGCAACCGTGGCCCGTCAGCTTTTGAGGATACACTGGCTTATGGTATCGAGGGCGGCAAGCTCGATTTCACGACTTCAACAACCGAGTCTTTGCTGGAGGAAGGCGAGGTTCCCGCCGCTCGGGCGTTGGCGATTGCACTGGAAAAAGGTATCGATGCCTGCAGTCTGTCATTGAGTTCCGATGCGCAGGCCAGCCTGCCGGCTTTTGGTGCGGATGGTGAATTGACCGACACTCAGGTCGCCTCGATCGGGTCGCTCTGGGCCAGTGCCCGGGATGCCGTGACCCGCTACGACGTTCCTTTTGAAACAGCCTTGGCATCCGTCACGAGCAATCCGGCACGCAATTTCGGCCTGCATGATCGCGGCCGAATCGAACAGGGTCTGCGGGCTGATCTGGTGTTGATGAACGAGGAAGACTTCATGCCGGAACTTGTGATCAGCAATGGCGTGATTCGTTGGCGACGCAATAGTTGACGGCACTATTTCCGGGTTATCAGGTTGCCGCTATCCAGAATGATCCGCATTCCCGCGCCGAAGATATTTTCCTTGCCGCCGATATCGTGATCGATTCGGCGGAGCCCGGCATGCACCATGAAATGTCTGGCGAGGTGATAGCGCGCTGCGACCGCGCTGTAATCTCCATCGTTGCCATTGCCACTGCTGTTGCTGAAGCGGCCGTAGCTGGCCATGAATGACCAGTCCTGCCAGCGGTACGAACTGTTCAGGTACATAAAGTCACCGTCCTCGAGACCTTCGCCTCGAATCTCGTAATGTCCGGCTACCGTCCACTGATCCCGGCTGTAGCGGGCACCCAACTTGGTGCCGACTCGCTTGTCCGGACCATCATTGAATTTGCTGGCATCGATATGCGATATCATCAGTTCCACCGGGCCGGCCGGGATGGTGAGCGAAGTCGACCAGAGTGGTGTATCCGATGTGGTCGTCGAGCCATCATCGATGGCGGCCATCACCCGGACGTGTGCCGTACCGAACCGATGCGAGTAGCCGATGGCGTTGTCGATGTAGCTGCCATGACCGAACGGACCCCCGCTGCGACCCACGTTGCCGCGTGCCTGAAAGGCGGTGCCGTTGAGTGGATCCCAGCCCAGCGCCGCCAGCTTGTATGGCGTTTCCAGTCGGCCGGCCACCACTTGCCCGTAATCGCCGGCAATACCGACATAGATTTCGCGCTCTTGTGCATCGCCTGCGGCCAGCCCCTCGGAGTTGATATTGAGTCCGAAACGGCCAATGGCACGCAGGTTGGCTGTCAGCGGGTGTTCGCCATGAATAAAGAGTGCACCGAAGTTCATTCGATTCTTGTTGCCGCCGGCCCAGCCGTCGGTGATATGCCAGCCGTCCATCCCGCGGGCCTTGGCGCCACTCCCATCGACATTGACCAGTTCCGTTTGCAACCTCAGTAGAACGCTGAGAGTCGAGTTTTCTTCTGCCAGAACCGGAATGGTCGGAATCAGCAAGAGGGCAATGAGCAACAGAGTGTTGTATTGAGGCATTCAAGCTCCTTGTGAATCCCGGAAACTTCCGGGAGTTTTCATAATGGTTACTGTCCTTTTCCCCAAACGGCGAAGGGTGGCCAGATGGCCAGCATTCCAGTGAGCCCCACCATCAACGAGCCGAACAGAAGGGTCAACCAGTCAATTGCTCCGGATAGATTGGCATGGGTTGCTCCTGTAATCCAAGGGCCTAGGGCGAAGGCCAAGAAGCCCATAAAGAGGCCGACCAGCAATGCAGGACGCAATGCTTGCAACGTTGGTCCAAGACCGTGTCTGCGCAATGCGAGGACAAGCAAGACTACGCTGATGAAGGCGACGGCAATGATGAACGGTACCCAGGCTCGAATGAACTCAAGCAGTACGGCGAGAATACCCGAATATGAAAATGCCATTGATTCCTCCTTTTGGCCTGGTGGGGCACTTAGACGCGGCCACGCAGCATGGCGTTATAGGCTGCCTGTAGCAGCCAGTCTTTCATCACCCACGGGACCCAGTGTTCGCGATACGGACTGATGAAGGGAAAAGAGGGGACCATGTTCAGGTCGTAATCGAACTCAACCAGGATGGCTTTTCCGCGCGAAGTGATCAGTGGGCACGATGTATAACCGTTGTAGTGAGCCGTCAATGGCCGATCAGTGATGACGCTGATCAGGTTTTCGACTGCTACCGGTACCTGGGCCTTTACACTGGCCGCTGTCTTGCCAATGGGCGTGCCCACACAGTCGCCGGCACCGAATACATTGGGATAGCGCGGATGCTGCATGGTATGGCGATCGACTTCCAGCCAGTTGCCATCGTCGGCAAAACTCCCTTCCTGCCAGGCCAGCGGGCTATTGCGCAAGGCATCGGGTGCGCGCATTGGGGGAACGATGTGGATGAAGTCGTAGTCGAGCCGGGTATTTCCCTCGGAGGTGGCAAATGTGGCACGGCGTAACTCAGGTTCTATGCCGATCAGTCGGTGGTTCCAATTGATTCCTATATTGCGGCGTGGAAAATCTTCTTTCAGGAAGCGATCCATGTCGGGTTGGGAAAACAGTCCGGTACCGGGCGAGTTATAGATCATCTGCACGCGCTCGCGATTGCCTCGACGCATGGCGAGATCCTCGGTCAGCATGGCCACCTTCAGCGGCGCTCCGGCACACTTGATTCCTCCCGGTCCGCGTGTAAACAGGCCGATACCACCCTGGGTGGTGAAGTGATCGATCATTTCCCAGGTTCGAGTGGCATGTTCGGGGTTGTCATAGACGCAGCCAATACCCTCACGACCGATGAGGTCGGGGCTCATGCCTTCAACAGCCTCAAAGTCCACATGTAGACCGGTGGCGACGATGAGAAAGTCGTAGTCCACGGTTCTCCCGGTATCTGTAATGATGCGGTTGGCGTCGGGTTCGAACTGGGTGACGGATGCCCGAATCCAGTCGACATTGCGCGGAACATAGCGCTCGTTCCGGTCTTCGACCTTGCCCGGCTTCCAGATGCCGGTCGCCACGAGAGTCAGGCCGGGTTGGTAAAGATGGCGTTCACGGCGGTCGATCAGGGTGATGCGTGCACCAGACACGGCGGTCGAGAGCCGGTTTGCCGCCGCAAGACCCGCAGCGCCAGCACCGACAATGACGATCCGGGCCTTCGTGCTGATAGCCAGTGCCGATTGACTGGTCATGATTGCCGGGCCGGTCAGGGCGAGTGAACCGAGACTCAGACCCGCGGATTTGATGAATCTGCGCCGGGAAGGATCAGTCGGCGCTGCGTTTGGAGCCCAATGTCTGGCCGCACGACTTTTCACTTGGTTACCTCAGCGTTTTAAAAAAGTTGATCAGTTCGTGACGATCATAGTATTAGAGAAGTAGCATATAATCAAGTATGTATTGTGTGTCAGTCATCACGCCGGGTGGGAGGCAGCGACTCAGATGCAAATGGTGGTTTTCTCGCCGGCACTGTCGCGACCGTGCACAGTGCTTCAGAGGTCCCCTAGAATGAGTAACGCAGTCCGGCGCCGACAAAATTCGATCCACCATCGACGCCGTTATACACACCGAACACGCCGGAGCGGTGATGGAGGCGCAGCACCAGGCCCCATTCCGGTCGGGACGGTGGCGCGAAATCGAGTTCGACGAGCAGATAGTTCAGCAGGCGTGTTGAGTCCTCCTCAGAGCCGGAACGTGGCTCGAGTTCGGGAACCTCCAATGCGTGGGACTGCCCCCAGCCAAATGCCGCTGTGGTGCCAACAAGATGATTCCACGGAAATCGGTGCCAGCGCGCCGTGATCAAGGCGTTGATCTCCTGGTGAGATTGCCCGCCAAAGTGCTGAACGATTTGCCCCTCCACTTCCCAGCTGAGATTGGCCTCCTTCTCGGTGAGCCGGTAGGAGTAGGCGATGGCCCCAAGCTGCGAATGACCGGAAATATGCGGGTTGTTCAGCCGCAGGATGTCGATCATTCGATCCGGAGAGTAGTGCGCGTAATAAGCAGTAACACGATGACGTGGCCACTCGTCGTCCAGCACTTCGGCGTTGACGACTGGCACTGTAAGCAAGAGTGATAGTGCTGCAAGGCAAAGTCTGGTGCTCACAAAGCGTTCCGTAGGCATTCTGAAGCTGGATTTGAAGCGCGTATATTACATGAGCCCGGAACCGATAGCGGCATGAAAGAACCTGCTGGTTGTCGTTCAGCCCACTGTGATTCCGAAAACCAGCCCCATGAGGCCGTAGAGTGTCAGAGTGATCACAACGACCATGATCAGATTGAATACGAAACCCGCCCGGGCCATCTGGGGGATACTGATGTAGCCGCTGCCGTATACGATGGCATTGGGCGGTGTCGCAACCGGTAGCATGAAGGCACAGCTCGCGGCAATGGCCGCCGGGATAGCCAACAGCATGGGGTCGAAACCCATGGAAATGGCCGCGGAGGCAAGTATGGGCAGAAAGGCTGCGGCAGTGGCGGTATTGCTGGTCACCTCGGTCAGGAAAATGGTCACGGCCAGAGCAATCATGATCAGCCAGAGGATGCTGATGCCGTCGAGGATCTGGAAAGCCGTGCCAATCCAATCGGCCAGGCCCGAGCCGGTAATGCCCGCCGCCAGGCTCAAGCCGCCGCCGAACAGTATGAGCACTTCCCAGGGCAGGCGCTTGGCGTCGTTCCAGTCGAGTACGAACTGCCAGCGCCGCCAGTCCAGCGGAAAAAGGAAGAGCAGCAGTGCTCCGAAAATGGCGATACCGGTATCCGATATGCCGGGAATCCATGATTCCAGCATCGGTCGCGTGACCCAAAGTCCGGCGGTCAAGGCAAAAATGATGGCCACCTGCTTTTCGGCGCGAGTCATGGTGCCGGCCTTGTGCAGTTCCTCGCGAATCACGTCGCGACCACCAGGCAATCGACTCAGGCGCACTGGAAACAGCACTCGAGTCAGCATGACAAACAGGATCGGCAGCGTGACCAGCACCAGCGGGACGCCCAGCATCATCCACTGGGCAAAGCCTATCTCGACACCGTGATTGTCGAGCATGTAGCCGGCCATCAGGGCATTGGGCGGGGTGCCGATAAGAGTGGCTATACCGCCGATGTTGCAGGCATAGGCCAGCCCCAGGAGCAGGACCAGGGCGAAATTGGTTTCAAGCTGGCCTTTCTCCATGGCCTGTTCGGTTTCGACCAGCGCGATGATGGACAATGCGATGGGCAGCATCATCAGTGTGGTGGCGGTGTTGCTGACCCACATGCTCAGGAATGCCGCTGCAATCATGAAGCCGAGAATGATGGAAGTCGGCCGGGTTCCGACCCGGCGCACGATGTCAAGCGCAATGCGGCGATGCAGACCGGATTTCTCCATGCCCAGCGCGATGATGAAGCCCCCCATGAAGAGATAGATGAGGGGGTTGGCGAAGGGCGTGGTAGCGCCGGCGATGTCGGTCACCCCCAGCACGGGAAACAGCACGATGGGCAACAGGGCGGTCGCCGGGATGGGAATGGCCTCGGTAATCCACCAGGTGATCATGAGTGCGGCCACAGCGGCCACGCGCCAGCCCTCGATGGCCAGTTCTTCCGGCGCCGGCAGTAGCAGGAGCAATGCAAACACGACCGGCCCGGACAGCAGGCCGATGCGGGGTCTCAATGCTGGCGAGTGCTCGTCCGGGTTGCTCATCAGTTTTCTGACCGGGCCTTGGAGGCCCGGATTATCGCACAGCTCCTGCTGGCCGAAATTCAGTCAGGCGAGCTGTCGGATCATGCAAAAATTCGCCAATGGATTGCTGGAAGTCCGGTGCCATCATCCCCATAGTGTTCCATGCCATTCAATCGAACAAAGTGCCTTGAAATGAGTTCTCCACAGCGGGTGTCACAAACCCATGATGCAGTCGCCCAAGCCTGGCCTGATGCCAGCGACCTGGTCATGGATGAGGGGGTCATCGAACGAACCGGCTACCTTTACGAAACGGTTCGTGAAGTCGTTTCCGATGTCGAGTGGCCGTTGTACGCGCCCCTGGTCGATGCGATCAACCGGCTCAAGCGAGAACGCAACGCCATCATCCTGGCGCACAATTACATGACGCCGGAAATCTTTCATTGTGTCGGTGACATTACCGGTGATTCGCTGAAGCTGGCTCAAGTCGCGGCCGATGCCGATGAGAAAGTCATCGTCCAGGCCGGTGTGCACTTCATGGCCGAGACCGCGAAGATTCTGTCACCGGACAAGACGGTGCTGATCCCGGATATGAAGGCCGGATGCTCACTGGCCGAATCGATTACCGGCGAGGATGTTCGTGCCATTCGCCGTGCTTGTCCGGAATACCCGATTGTCACTTACGTCAATACTGCGGCCGAGGTCAAGGCTGAATCTGACATCTGCTGCACGTCCTCGAATGCCATCGCGGTTGTAGAGGAGATTGCCAAACAGCGAGGGACCGACACGGTCATCATGATTCCCGACCAGTTCCTGGCCCGCAATGTTGCCAGCCAGACCGATATTCGCATTTTGACCTGGAAAGGTGCCTGTGAGGTGCACGAGCAGTTCACTCGCGCCGAGATCGAGCAGCTTCGTGCAGAACACCCCGAAGCGATGATCATCACCCACCCTGAGTGCCCGCCCGAGGTGTTGCACGTTTCCGACTTTTCCGGCTCGACCGGCGCGATGGCGGCTTTTGTGGCCGAACAGCGTCCGGCCAAGGCCATTCTCATCACAGAGTGTTCGATGAGCGATAACGTGTCGGCAGTCAACCCGGGAACGCAATTCATCCGGCCGTGCAACCTGTGTCCGCATATGAAGAGGATCACGCTGGAGGGGATCTACGAGGCGCTTCGAGATATGAAGCATGAGGTCCATGTCGCCCCCGAAGTGGCTCGCCGTGCCAGCCAGAGCCTACGTGCCATGCTTGAGTTGACGACCGCTGGCCGGCCGCCTTTTTTCGATATCTTGCGTGAGGAGAAATCGGCCGAGTTCGTGCCGGTCTGAGCATGGCCCGGGCGGTGCCAAACTTCAGGAATATCGGATGGATAACGAAGTTCTGCAAATAGTGGTTTCCGAAGCGGTCGAGCGCGCACTGAACGAGGATCTCGGTGGACGCGGCGATGTCACCAGCCAGGCCACGGTACCTGCCTCCACAGAAGCAGGGTTTGATCTCGTCGCCCGCGCCGGTGGTGTACTTTCCGGGGTGGCCGCAGCCGGCGAGACCTTCGTTCGCGTTGACCCGCGTATCGTTGTCGATTGGCGCCTGGGCGAGGGCGACCGACTGGAGCCTGGCAGTGTCATTGCCCGGCTCGAAGGGCCGGCCCGCTCCGTTCTCACGGCCGAGAGGACCGCACTCAATTTTCTGGGCCACCTCAGCGGCATTGCCACGTCGACACGCGCCTACGTCGATGCGGTGGCCGGTACCGGGGTACAGATTGCGCACACACGCAAGACCACGCCTGGATTGCGCGCCCTGGAACTGGCGGCCGTCATTGCCGGCGGCGGTGCACGCCATCGCTTCGGTCTGGATGACGCGATTCTGATCAAGGACAACCATGTTGCCGTCAGTGGCGGCGTCGCCCAGGCCGTCGAGCGAGCCAGGCGCTGGGCAGGGCATATGATGCGTGTGGCCGTGGAGGTCGACCGGCTGGATCAGCTTGATCAGGCCATGGATGCCGGTGCCGATAGCGTATTGCTGGACAACTTTTCACTGGCCGACCTGGCCGCTGCCGTGGCGCAGGCACGCGGTCGTGGCATCACGCTGGAGGCTTCCGGGGGTGTCAGTATCGACACGGTCCGTGCCATTGCCGAAACCGGCGTCGATGTCATCTCGGTCGGCGCCATGACTCACTCGGCCACCTGTCTCGACCTGGGGTTGGATGCCTGAGCCTTTCAGATCAACCCGAAAATTCGGCTCATGAGTCGGTGAAACTTCTCATAGGGCGGAGCCAGATCGGTTCGGTACCATTTGCACTCGAGGCGTGCCTGATCGGCATACAACGAAAAGGTGATGGCTACCGAGGTGCCCAGTAGACCATCCGGCCTGAATTCGGCACCGCACAGCGCCAGCAAGGCGTGCTGGAGATCGGAGTCAACCAGCCGGCGTGCATGCGCTTGTTCTCTGGTATACACAACATAGTTTTCGTCGAACTCATTGTTGTCCGTGATGAATCGGCGGGTGCCGGCTTGCCGGATGCGGCGTGTGGAGATGTGCAGATAATGCGGGTTCGGGCTACGCAGAAATAGCCAGATCGTTGCCTCGGTCGTTCGCCGTTCAGGGCCGTGACACCAGGCGCAGACAAGCGCCCGCTGCCCGGCGATGGCGAGATCGGCATGAGGACGCATTCGATAGCGTGTGTAGCGCCCTGCATACTCGCGGGCGATCCATTGGGCCGTCTCGAGCCGATTGCGGTAATCGGAATCGAGTGAAAGCACACGGTCGAAGAAGTCCATCGTCGTGCCGAGAGCAATCGGCCGGACTCAACTACGGCTGTTGAAGGCCGAAACCACACGGAGGATTTGACGGCAGGTCAACTGGCCGATGAGTTTGCCGTGCTCAACCACCGGACGCCGCCGATGGCCCTTGGCGATCATGTCCATGGCGACATCGACGATGTTGTCGTGCAGCTGGCATGATTGTACTTCGGCGGTCATGAAGTCGCGTACCTTGCCGACGTCGGCGGCATTGTTGTAAGTGGCTGAAACCACGGCACGCAGGCAGTCGGTTTCCGAGAGGACTCCGACGAGGTTGTCATTGTCATCGATCACGCAAGCCCCCGAAATGTGGTTGCGGGTGATCACGTCCATGGCATCGAAAAGACTGTCGTCAGCATGAACCTTGATCGGGTTCGTTTGCATGTAATCACTGAGATCCACCGAGCGCAGCATGCTTGAATCCTCCTATTTTTTGACAGGCAGGGATTCTATGGTCTACCTGGCAGGTATTTGCAGAAAATCGGATCCCTGTGATCAGTATAGGGCGTCAATCCGGGGATTGCCATGATCGGGATTTGCCGGTCGCGCTGGCAGACGCTATGCTGCGCTTCGGTTTCAAAGTCGGCGGTCAAGCATCATGAGAGGAATTCAGCAAGGGAAGTGCGGAGTCGCAGGGCTGGCTGCGATGTTCACGGTATGCGCGGGCATTGGGGCTTCCGCCGCCGCGGCGGGGACTGAACAGGGTCGGGTGGTCGAGCCGGCCGGGCACGCAGTACTGGCGCCTCGCGATCGAATCGAGCCGGAGAACCGAATGCTGATTGATCGAATCGAGAATCTGTTGCCCGATTTGATGGCGGCGACCGGTATCGATATGTGGCTGGTGCTCAATCGCGAGTATGCCGAGGATCCGGTTTACTTCACCCTGGTGCCGCAGCCAGCCTTTGCGGCCCGGCGAACGACGATGCTCGCCTTTCACCTGCAACCGGACGGCAGTGTCGATCGCCTGACCGTTAACCGTTATCCGCTGGGCGATCCCTACGAGGCGGCCTGGCAAGGTGGTGACCTGGACGAACAATGGCAAGCGCTTGGCGATTTGATCGTTGATCGGGCACCGGAGCGTATCGGCATCAACGTGTCTCGGCACTGGCCGGAGGCAGATGGACTGACCCATGGGCTGCATCAGCGGCTCGAGGAGGTGTTGCCGGAGGAATTCGAGTCGCGCCTGACTTCCGCTGAAGATCTGGTTGTACGCTGGCTCGAGACGCGCAGCGCGTTGGAGCTGGAAGTATATCCGCACGTGGTCTCCATCGCTCGCGGCGTTCTGGCCGAGGGCTTTTCGAGTCGGGTCATCACGCCGGGGGTGACGACCACCGACGATGTCGCCTGGTTTCTGCGGGAGCGTTTTGAGT
>SKNJ01000027.1 GCA_007120575.1 Thioalkalivibrio sp. | reverse complement strand
CTCGGCGCGACCGCAGTTCCCGGGCTGTACCTCAACACCGGCTCCGGGCACCTGGGCTGGACCTTCGCCTGCGGCGCGGCCACGCTGGTGCGTGACAGTGTGCTTGGCCACACTCCGTCCCCGGACCTGGACCACCTGACCCTGGGGTAGTGCGTCATGCACTGCGCCGGATTCCGGCTTGCGCCCCCGGAACGGCAGGAGGCGAGCCCTCTCGCCGGTCGGGGCGCGGCCGTTCCGACGACTGCGCCCACACGCTTCTGTCGCCACTGGGTGTTTACGGTGCCTTCGTCCCGGCCACCTGACACCTAGATCAGACGGGAGGTTCTGCCGCGCGCAGGCTGCCAAACACCATACGAATGCGCGCACCGTGGAGCTCCGGCGACTGCTCGATGAACAGCTCGCCACCATGATCCAGCACCAGATTGTGGATGATACTGAGCCCCAGCCCCTGGCCGCCGCTCACATCATCACGTGTGTCGGCGCGCTGCCCGCGCTCCAGCACCCGTGCACGATCGCCGGTCGGGATCCCGGCGCCATCGTCGTCCACGATCACGGTCACGGTATCCGCGTCGCAACGCGTGAGGATCCGCACCTCGCGCGTGGCATGACGCAACGCGTTGTCGAGAGTATTGCCCAGCAACTCGAAGATCGCACCCCGCTCCATGCGCAGCGCACAGCCCGGTGCAAGATCCGTATTCAGCATCACACCGTGCTGCGAAGCCAACCGTCCCAGCGCCTGACAGGTGCGCTCGATGATCGGGGCGAGGGGTTCCGCCGCCTGGAATGGGGCGGGCCCGAGCCGCTGGGCCTGGTTGAGCTGGTGCTGCACCATACCCTGCAGGCGATCCACCTGGTGGCGCATGTCCTCGGTATCCGGAGAGCGGCTTTCCAGATTCAGGCGCAGGGCCGAGATCGGGGTCTTCAGACTGTGCGCGAGATCCGCCAGCGCGTTCTGCTGCCGCTTCAGACGCGCGCGCTCGAACTCGATCAGATCGTTGATGCTGCCGGTCAGCCCCTGTACCTCGGCCGGATACGGCCCCTCCAGACGTGCATGGTTGCCATGCCGCAGGGCCTCGAGGTCGCGGCGCACATGGCGCAGCGGCCGCAGGCCCCAGAACCACAGCGCCAGCGCCAGGGCGACGATCAGCGACAGGGTCATCGCCCCCAGCCCCTGCCACAGGCTGTAGCGATAGCGCTCAACCTGGTCGTCGAAGGCCGCTCGGTCCTCCAGCATCTGGAAGGTCAGGCCGACCCGGAGGCCGCCGTCCAGCTCCCACTGCACCGGCAAGCTGAAACTGAAGAAGTCTTCCTCCGTCCAGTCCCGCAGCAGAACCCCGACCGCCGAGGGCGAGCGCCACAGGGTTTCGTCGCCAGGACCGAGGATGCGCGCATACAGGCCACTGCCGGGCAACTGCAGGCGACTCTCCGGCAGCATCTCGGGGACCCGCACGTCTGCCGGGCCGATCACCTCGGCCAGCCCCATCAGCAGCAGTACCTGGGCCTCCAGTCGGGTTTCCACCGCGTCGGCCGCGTTCTCGCGAAACGCGGCCTCCAGCACCCAGGCGGTCAGCAATGAAAACA
This sequence comes from Thioalkalivibrio sp., assembly GCA_007120575.1. GTDB lineage: Bacteria > Pseudomonadota > Gammaproteobacteria > Ectothiorhodospirales > Ectothiorhodospiraceae > Thioalkalivibrio. Next base: position 2,764 of record SKNJ01000027.1, on the reverse strand, counting down.
CCAGCACGGTCCCCGCTGCGACCAGGCCCAGCCGCAGCGTCAGGCTGCTGCGCAATCCGCGCAGTGCAGGCTTCATGCCTGCCCGGGGCACGCCACACGCGAACCGTTGGCCGCGCTCATGCGGTTCCCCCGGGGGCATCGCCGGGCGGCGGCTCCGGCTCGCGGGCAAACCGGTAGCCGCGGCCGCGCAGGGTCTCGATCAGGCCGAGTTCGCCATCCGGATCCAGCTTGCGCCGCAGGCGCCCGATCAGGACCTCGATGACATTGCTCTCGCGATCGTCGTCGTGCTCGTAGAGGTAGTCGGCCAGCGCATCCTTGCTCAGTACGCGGCCAGGCTGGCGCACCAGGGTCAGCAGCAGACGATACTCGAAGGTGGTCAGGCTGACCGGCTCGCCATGCAGCGAGACTTCGTCGCCCGCGGTGTCGATAACCAGCGGCCCGAAGTACAGCCGTTCGTGGCCAGCCTGCAGGCTGCGCCGCGCCAGCGCCCGGAGCCGAGCCAGCAGCTCCTCGATATGGAACGGCTTGGCGAGGTAGTCGTCGGCACCGGCTTCGAGCCCTTCCACCTTGTCCTGCCAGCGATCGCGGGCGGTCAGGATCAGGACCGGCAGGCGCGGCTTCACTTCGCGCACGCGGCGGATCACGTCCAGCCCGTCCATACCCGGCAGACCCAGATCCACGACCGCGATGTCGCAGTGATACTCGGTCAGCAGATACAGCCCGGTATCGCCGTCGGAGGCGGTGTCCACGCGGCAGCCGCTGCCCCCCAGTTCCTCGGCAATCTGGTTGCGCAGGGCGACGTCGTCCTCGATCAGTACCACGCGCAGATTCATTGCGGCTCCTCCGTCCCTTCCAGGATCTCCAGGGTCCGTACCTCCTGATGGTCGGTCAGGATGCGGATCACGAACAGGCGCACGCCGCCCTCTCCGACGTCCTCGCGGGCGGACAGGATACGGCCCTGATACAGGGATTCCACGCGCGCGACAGCCTGGTCCAGGGTCCAGACCGCGGCCTCGGTATCCTCGGTGTTGAACTGCGTGTACCCCGGAACGGGCACAAGCCATACCAGCAGCGCCACCAGCACCGCGCGGCGAGCGGAACCGGTCCGGCCCCGGCAACCAGTTCCGGCACGCGCATCCGGATGGGGTCGCATAGCGGGTCTCCGTGGCAATGAAACGCGAGGTATTGAACGTCTCAGGGTATCGGCCTAGCCTGAACGTTATCTGAAATCCGCGAGACACGTCATGCCCCATGCCACTGCCGCCGAACCCGAGATCCCGCTGGAACAGGAGGCCGGCCCGCTGCGCTGGGACGAGCTGATGCCGCACTTCGCGCGCGGCGTGGTGGTCCGGGTGGCCGCGGAACTGGACCTGGTCGAGGTCGCGCGGGCGTTTCGCGATGATGCCACGCACCAGGTCAGCGAATGGCTGGCGAACGGACAGGTCGCGCGCGCTTCGGACGACGACGCCCGGCGCTGGGCGGCGGAGAATCCGCTGTTCACCGCCATCGTGGCCGCGCCCTGGGTACTTGCCCAGGAACGCACCCCACCCCACTGACGGTGCGTGCGATGGACCTCCCGTTCGATGTCGATACCGGCACTCTCGCACGCCTGATCCAGGCCGCCCGGGAGTTTCATGCCAAGGAGGAGGTGGTGTTTCCGGACACCGGCGTCGAGGGCAGCGATGACGACTGGGCGATGCAGATCCTGGCCGACCACGCCAGCGATCTGACCTTCCAGGAACTCGAGTCCACCCTGAGCGATCTCGGACCGGACCAGCAGGCCGAACTGGTCGCGCTGAGCGCGATCGGGCGCGGCGACTACGCCACCGAAGAGTGGGAAGCCGCATTGCAGGACGCGCGCGACAACTGGAGCACCGACAGCGTGCGCAGCCTGATCGCGAACCCGCTGATCGCCGACGAATGGGAGGCGGGGCTGGACCAGCTCGCGCTCGGCGAGTGACCCCTCTGCGCGCGCCCGCGTCGCGCGCAGAGGGGTCATGTCAGCGCCATGTCAAGCATCGGCCCCTGCCGGCGAATCGGCGGCAGAACCAACTGCCCGTCCCGCGCGGGAGGGCGGTGGCGCCGCTACTCGCTGCCGCTCTCCATGTCTTCGGGCTCGAAGCGCACCGCGATGCCGTCCTCCATCACGCGAATGACCTGCGCCCTGACCCGCGGGGGCGCGCCACCATCGCCCAGCATCCCGAATACCTGCAGCATCAACTCGTCGTCCGTCCCCAAACGCATCAGGCTTCCGACACCCGGGCTGTCGGCGCTCTCCCATTGCAGAAACGCGCCCCCGCCGGAGATATCGTTGGTGGTCAGCGTGACCTTTTCCCCGCCCTCGCACTGTGCCTCGACCTCGACGGTCATCGGAATGCGCGGATGCCGGCGGCGTTCCCCTGTCATCGGTTTCTCCCTGCTCGTGGTCGCAAGATGCGGTGTATATGTATCGAAATGCATACATAGTTGTGCTATACACGAATTCAATGATCGTTCCATCACACGGTCATGCGCAACCGTCGGGCTCGATCCCGGCGGCGCTATCACAACCCGGATCGGTACACCGGGCCAAGGGATGAAGGCAGTAACCGCACAGCTGCCGTCGAGAAAACAGCCATTCAAAAACTGCGGAGGAGTCCGTGAATATGAAGAAATCGCATTGGTATGCGGCGGGGCTTGCGTCCCTGCTGGCGACTGCGGGTGCTGCACCCCAGGCTTTCGCCGACGACGAGATCACCCGCGGCCAGCTGATGGCCGCTTCCTG
>SKNJ01000336.1 GCA_007120575.1 Thioalkalivibrio sp. | reverse complement strand
TGGCTTGCGGCGTCTCGATGGGGAGCAGGATGTCGAAGGAGGTCGCCCCGGGACGCGACTGGCACTCAATCAGCCCGTCGTGCAACTGAATCAGACTCTGCGCGATCGGCAGCCCGAGTCCGGTCCCGGCGTCCCGCCCGGTCACCATCGGGAAGAAGATGCGCTCGCGAATCTCTTCGGGGATTCCGGGTCCGTTATCGCGCACGCTCAGCCGCGCGACCAGACGGTGGCGGGTCCCGGAAATGGTGTACTGGCGCAGCACCCGGGAGACCAGCGTGATCTCGCCCGACTCGCCGAGTGCCTGCACCGCGTTCTGCACCAGATTCAAGATGGCCTGCACCAGCATGTCGCGGTCCGCCTGGATGTCCGGAATGCTGGGGTCGTAATCGCCACGCAGCTTGAGGCCCAGTGGAAGCTGGACACTGACCAGGCCCCGCACATGCTCGAGTACCTCGTGCAGGTTGACCGGGCCGCGCTGCGGCAGATTGTTGGGCCCGAGCATGCGATCAACCAGACTGCGCAGACGATCGGCCTCACGGATGATAATCCGCGTGTATTCGTGCAGCGCCGGGTCGTCCAGCTCGCTGGCCAGCAACTGGGCCGCGCCGCGCAGCCCCCCGAGCGGATTCTTGATCTCGTGGGCCAGGCCACGGGTCACGGCCCGCGAAATCGCCTGCTGCTTCTGCAACTGCTCCTCGCGGGTGATGCGCTGATGGCGGTCGATCGCGTTGATCTCGAACAACAGCTTGCCGGGCGCGTCCGGCTCACCGCGCAGCGGCGTGATGACCACGTCCGCGAGGAACGCATCGGCCCGCAACGGGTCCATCTGGCGGGCGCGCAGCGTGATCGGCTGGTCGAGCGTCAGCGCCGACCGCAGGCGCGACTCGAGACTGCGGTCCAGCCGCAACCACTGACCGAGTCCATGTCCGATGATGCGCTCGCGGCTAAGCCCCAGCAGGACTTCCGCGGCACCGTTCAGGCTGACCAGACAAAGGTCCGCATCGGTGACCAGCACCGCAGTGGAAAGATCGTCCCACCAAGGCGGAGCCGACGCGGTGGGATTGGAATCGAACTTGTTCATCAACGGACCCGCTGCAGGAATCGCGCCAACCCCCTCGGCAGAAATCGCCCCCCGATTCCACCGAAACACGGGGTCTGCGGCACACCGGCATCACCGCCGGCAGGGTGGGTGCGTCATTTCGGTGCAGTCTACGCCCCTTTATAGTGCACCACCAGCACCATTATGGTGCGACGCGGGTGTGCACGGCAGCACACGACGGCCCTGCGCCCAACACCAGCGCATCGGGATGAGCGCGTCAGTTGCCGCCTTGCGGGGTCTGCGGGAATTGCTGCGGACGCTGGCGCTGCTGCTCCGAGCGGGGGATGGCGAAGCGCAGGACATTGAATTCGACGCCCGGCGCCGTAATCAGCACCTCGCCGTCCGGTCCCAGGACCTGCGCCTCCAGGGAGTAGGCCCCGCGATCCAGCCCTTCGAAGGTCGTCTGCGCAGCCGTACCCTCGCCAACCACCTCGCCATCCAGCACCCATGCAATCCGGTGCCCGGCCTCGGTATCCAGCGCCGGTTCCAGGTCGACCTCGGCAGTGACGTTTCCATCGTTGGCGCGCACCCCGGTGCCATCCTCCGGCCGCACGATGGCCAGGTTCCGGTAGGGGCTCGCCTCCGCGTCCGTTTCCTCGCCGCGCACTGGCCGCTCGAGAGCCTCGCGTGCCCCCTCGAACGGGACCCCGCGCATCGGCTCCCGGATATCCACCGGATCGCTGGCGCGATCGGCGGGCGGCCGGTCGCCGAAGTGGACGTTGCCCTGGTCATCGACCCAGCGATAAACCTCGGCGGCCAGCACCGACGGCAGGATCAGGGCCGCCAGCAGCAGGACCAGGGGGGAATTCGCACGCATCATCAGACGGCTCCTTGCACGGAACGCGGGATACCAGGCAGGGCCCGACACGGGACCAGTGTCCACGAGTGTAGCCCCAAAATTCCGACGCGGCGAAGCCCGTAAAGCGCCTCGCATGGGCGGTTGCCGGTCGCATGGCAGGCGGCCGGCACGAAGGCACGTAATCACCGGAGGACGAAACGGCTTCCAGCTACCGGTCGAATGAGCGGCGGTCCGCAGGCCATGCAGGACGGCAACCCGGCCTCAGGCCGCCGCGCGCACCCACACCGCCTGCAGCCGGTTCGCGTGCGCCTGCAGCCCTTCCAGGCGCGCCCGTTCCGCGACGCCGTCACCGCCCACCTCCAGCTGCTCCAGCCAGTCGGCCAGCGCCGCCAGCCGCAGCAGGGTGGGGGCTGCGCCACGCTCGATACCCACCAGCGCCCGCTGGCGATGATATCCGGCGAGTACAGAATGGTAGGCATCGGACTGCGGCGTGCCCTGCGCATCCACCGCCACGTCGAGCACAATCCGCGCAATCTGCCAGAACGCCGGCACCGCGGCCGGCGGCAGCACCAGGTCGCCCAGCCCCATCCCCCCCGGGAAGGCCCGCACGCCCCGCCAGTAGCTTCCCGCCAGCGGCAGATCCTCGAACCGGTACAGGCCCTGGTGGCGCAGTTCCGCATCCAGCACCGCCCGCGAGCTGGCATCCAGCCGTCCGGCGGCACGCTCGGCCTGCTCCCGGATCTGCTGCTGGAGCACGCCGCGGCGGTAGCCGCCGCTGTCCGGCAACTGCCCCGGCGGATGGCACTGCTGCCAGTACGCAGCGCGCTCGCCCAGCGCCTCCAGGCCGCCGGGGCCTTCGGCGGCGAAATCCGGCGACAACGGCTCGCCGCGCTCCAGAACCAGACAGCACCGGTCGGCGTCCGGATCGCTGGCGGTAGCATGGAGCACCACGCCCGGCCCCAGCGCACTCGCCGCCGCCGTCCGCAACCCGGTCTCCAGGGACGCTCCGACCGCGACGGGGAGCGTCAGACACTGCACCGGCACCCCGTCCAGTTCGGGGCCCTTCGCGCCCTCCACCAGCGCCAGACCAGCGAGACGCGCACAGTCCCGCAGGGAATCGTCGTGCATCACCATCGGAACAGGATCCAGGACGGGGGCACGAATCCAGGTTCCAGATCGTCGCGGCGGCGATCCAGACTGCCGTCCCCGGTGGAGTCGATCAGGTAATAGGTCGGGCCGATGGACGGTGTAACCTCGACCATCACCAGACGCCCGCCAATCCGATACTCGCGACGGGTCTCGCCAGCACGCTCGATGATGATGACGTCGGCGTCCTCCAGCGAGCGCTGCTCGCGCGCGCGTTCGTCGAGCACCGGCGGCGCCGGTTGCTGCTCGGCCGTGTCCGGCATCCCGGGAGGCGCCGGGGCATCCGCCCAGTCCTCCGCCTGGGCCAGGGCGACGGCCGGGGCCAGCAACAGGAACGGGATCAGTCGGGTCGGGCGCATCGCTAGAGCTCCATCATGCGTTTCTTTTCTTCTTCCGAGGGCTCGAAGCTGCGCGCTTCGTAGTATTCGAAGATCACGTCGGCCACCGCCTCCGGGGTATCCACCAACGAGTATAGCTCCAGGTCCTTGCGATCGATGGTGCCCTGCTCGACCAGGGTGTCCTCGAACCACTGCAACAGCCCCCGCCAGAAGGTACTGCCCACCAGCACCACCGGGATGCGCCGGGTCTTGCCGGTCTGCACCAGGGTGAGAATCTCGGCGAGCTCGTCCAGGGTCCCGAACCCGCCCGGTAGAACCACGTAGGCCGATGCGTACTTCACGAACATGACCTTGCGCGAGAAGAAGTGGCGGAAGCCAAGACCCAGATCCTGATAGGGGTTGGCGTGCTGCTCGTGGGGCAACTGGATGTTCAGGCCGATACTCGGCGAGCGCCCGGCGTAGGCCCCCTTGTTGGCGGCCTCCATGATGCCCGGGCCACCGCCACTGACCACCGCGAAGCCGGCATCCGAGAGCTCCCGGGCGATCGCCACGCCCAGTTCGTACTGCGGGTGCCCCGGCGGAAAGCGCGCGGAGCCGAAGACGCTGACCGAGGGCTTGATATGCGCCAGGCGCTCGAAGCCCTCGACGAACTCCGCCATGATCTGGAAGATCTTCCAGCTCTCGCGGGTCAGGGCCGAGTCGTCGATGGGGCGCAGCCCCGGGTGGGCGGAACGTTCGCGATCGTTCATTGACAGGTTTCCGGTCGGTCGACGCGAGTAGCGTAACGGCCACCCCACCCCCGCACAAATAGGCGGCGTCCCGCTGTAGAATGCCGGCCATCGCCCGTCCGGATTCCGTTCCATGTCGCAACCGCCCCTCGTCCTGGTCGACGGCTCGTCCTATCTTTATCGCGCGTTTCACGCCCTGCCGCCGCTGACCGCCCCGGACGGCGCGCCCACCGGCGCGCTGTACGGGGTCGCCAACATGCTGCGCAAGCTGCGGTCGGACTACGCCCCGGAGCAGATGGCGGTGGTGTTCGACGCCAAGGGCAAGACCTTCCGCGACGCGATGTATCCGGAATACAAGGCCACGCGCCCGCCGATGCCGGACGATCTGGCCGCGCAGATCGAGCCACTGCACGAACTGGTGGAGGCGATGGGACTGCCGCTGCTGTGCGTCCCCGGGGTGGAGGCCGACGACGTGATCGCCACCCTGGCAGACCAGGCAGCGAAGCAGGGCCGCGACGTGGTGATCTCCACCGGCGACAAGGACCTGGCGCAACTGGTGGACGAGCACATCACCCTGGTCAACACCATGAACGGCACGACCCTCGATCCCGACGGAGTGCGCGAGAAGTTCGGCGTGGCGCCGGAGCAGATCGTCGATTACCTGGCCCTGATGGGCGACAGCGTGGACAACATCCCGGGGGTGGAGAAAGTCGGCCCGAAGACCGCTGCGAAGTGGATCGCGCAACATGGCGACCTCGAGTCCATCCTTGAGCGGGCCGATGCCTTCGGCGGCAAGATCGGCGAGAACCTGCGCGCGGCGGCGGATCGCCTGCCGCTGTCGCGCGAGCTGATCACCGTGCGGCGCGATGTCGATCTGGACACCGCCCCGGAAGACCTGAGCATTCGCGAGGCCGACCACCAGCGCCTGCTGGAACTGGTACGCCGCTACGGCTTCAGTCGCTGGCGCGCGGAGCTGGAGGGGAACAATCCGGACGGCGACACGAACCCCGCATCCGACCAGCTCGAGGCCGAATACCACGCCATACGCTCGGAGGATGCGTTCGCCGAGTTGCTGCAACGCCTGGACCACGCCGAGCGGGTGGCCTTCGACACCGAGACCACCAGCCTCGATGCGATGCGGGCCCGGCTGGTGGGGATGTCGTTCGCATTCGCACCGGGTACCGCGTACTACCTGCCGCTGGCCCACAGCGGTCCGGACGCCGATCCGCAACTGCCTTTGGAAGAGAGCCTGGCGCGCCTGCAGCCGTGGCTCGAATCCGCGACACACGGCAAGCTGGGCCACCACCTGAAGTACGACCGCAACGTGCTCGGAAACCACGGCATCAAGCTGCACGGAATCGTCGACGACACCCTGCTGCAGTCGTTCTGCCTGGACGCCGGGGCCAACCGCCACGACCTTGACGGCCTGGCGGAGCGCCACCTGGAGCACAAAACCACGCATTACGAAGACGTGGCCGGCAAGGGCGCGAAACAGATCCCGTTCGCGGAGGTGGACATCGGTATCGCCACCGACTATGCCGGCGAGGACGCAGATATCTGCCTGCGCCTGGATGCAGTGTTCCAGCCGCGCCTGGCCCAGGCCGAGGGGCCGGCGTTCGTGTACCGCGAGATCGAGATGCCGCTGGTGCCGGTGCTCGCGGAGATCGAGCGGGCCGGGGTCAAGGTCGATCCGGACCTGCTGGGCGCGCAGAGCCAGGAACTGCTGGCCGAAATGGAACGCATCGAGAAGCAGGCATTCGCGGAGGCAGGCGGCGAGTTCAATCTTGGTTCGCCCAAGCAGATTCAGGAGATCCTGTTCGAACGCCTGGGTCTGCCCGTCATCCGGCGCACGCCGAAGGGCCAGCCCTCCACCGCGGAGGACGTGCTGGAGCAGATGGCCGACGACTACCCCCTGCCACGCCTGATCCTGGAGCACCGCGGCCTGTCCAAGCTCCGCAGCACCTATACCGAGACCCTGCCCCGACGCATCCACCCGGAGACCGGGCGAGTGCATACCTCCTATCATCAAGCGGGTGCGGCGACCGGACGCCTGTCCTCGTCCGAGCCGAATCTTCAGAACATCCCGGTGCGCACCGATGCCGGCCGGCGCATCCGCCGTGCATTCATCGCCGAGCAGGGCTACCAGCTGCTGGCCGCCGACTACTCGCAGATCGAGCTGCGCATCATGGCCCACCTGTCGCAGGACCAGGGGCTGCTGAAGGCCTTCGCGGCGGGTCGGGACATCCATCGCGCGACGGCCGCCGAGGTGTTCGGCCTGGAGCCCGACGCGGTGACCGGGGATCAGCGCCGCGCGGCCAAAGCGATCAATTTCGGCCTGATCTACGGCATGTCGGCCTGGGGTCTCGCACGCAATCTGGGCATCGAGCAGGGCGAGGCGCGCGACTATATCGACCGCTATTTCAACCGCTACCCGGGCGTGCACGAATACATGGAGCAGGCCCGCGCCAGCGGCCGCGAGCACGGTTACGTGGAGACCCTGTTCGGGCGCCGCCTGTACCTGCCGGAGATCAACAGCCGCAACGGGGCGCGCCGCCAGCAGTCCGAACGCGTCGCGATCAATGCGCCGATGCAGGGGACCGCCGCCGACATCATCAAGCGCGCGATGGTACGCGTCGCGAACGATCTGGCGGATTCGGGGCTCGATGCACGCATGATCATGCAGGTGCACGACGAACTGGTATTCGAGGTGGCCGGGGAAGCGGTCGACGAACTGACCTCGCGGGTACGCGCGGCGATGAGCGGCGCGGCCGAGCTGGACGTGGAACTGGTGGTCGATATCGGGGTCGGCGCCAACTGGGACGATGCACACTAGCCATGCACACATCCGCCGCGCGCTTCAACCGCATTGCCCCCTGGCTGGTGGCAGTCCTGCTGGTGGCCAGCGCCTGGGTGCTTGCGGAGCGCTATCTGGATACCGGCACGCCCGACGGGATCACGATCGTGCAGCCGGCGGACTGTGACCTGAACGCAGGCCCCTGTACCGCCAAGCATCCGGCGGGTGGCGAGATCGTCCTCGACATCACCCCGCGTCCGGTGCCGATGCTGCGCCCCCTGCGCCTGGTGCTCGAGCTGGACCCGGCCGCGCGCGCCAGCCTGGACGGCCCCGACGCGCTGGACCTGGACCTGGCGGGAGTGGAAATGCACATGGGATTCCAACGGCCGCGCCTGCTGCACGCCGGCGACGGGCGCTTCGAGGGGGAGACCACCTTGCCGATCTGTACCACCGAGGCCATGACCTGGGCGGCAACCGTGATGCCGGCGGACCAGCCGGACGCGGCACGGGTCCAGTTCCGCTTCGTCACCCGCCGCGAGCATGGAAACCACTGAGGACTCATGATACCGCGCGTCCCGACCACCACCCTCCTTTGGGGCCTGGCAGTACTCGGGGCGGGTGCCCTGCTGGTATTCGTGCTGTTGCGCCCGGAACCACCGCCCCGGATACAGGGCGCGGACCACGAACGCCTGCCCATCGCCGAGGGCGTGACCGGCGGACCGGTCGAGCTACCCGTCGCCACCCACGGGGAACGCTTCCGGCTGGCCGATTTGCGGGGCGACTACGTGTGGCTGTACTTCGGCTACACCGCCTGCCCGGATGCCTGCCCCACCAGCCTGGGCTGGATCAGCGCCGCGCTGCAGCGCCTGCCGGAGGCGCTGGAGGACCGGGTCAGCGGGGTGATGATCAGTGTCGACCCCGAGCGCGATACCAGGGAGCGCCTGGAGAGCTATGTCGGGCACTTCCATCCGTCCATTCAGGGCGCGACGGGCTCGCACGCGGAGCTGCGCCCGATCGCCGAACGCTACGGGGTGTTCTATCAACGCACGGACCTTGAATCGGCGATGGGCTATGTAGTCGACCACAGCTCTTCGACCTACCTGATCGGCCCGGAGGGCGGCTTGCTGGAGATTCACCCCCATGGGACGCCCGCCGCCGAACTGGTGGAGGCCCTGCTAAACCATGTCGGGCCCGGGAGCGAGACCCGGTAGGGGGGACTCCGGAATCCGTGAAGAAAATCACACATAGAAATCGCCCGCGAGGAACTTTCTCCGCGCACGGGGTTCTCAAGTAACAAGCGCTCTAGCCCAGCGCGGCCCGCTTTTCTCCCTGAGCGGGCAACAGGCCTCGCTCCCCCCTGTCGAGGCCGAAACTTGCCCCGGTCCCACCCCAAGGCCGGGGCATTTTTTTGTCCCGCTTCCGGCGCTACCGCTGTGCGCGATTTTCCCGATCGAAACACCGCCCCGGGCAACCGGAATCAGCCGGCATCCCCTGCGGGTGACCGGGCGCCCGACACCTCGTTCAGCCAGTCCGAAAGCACCCCGCGCAGATCATCCACCCCCTGGTTCTTGAGCGACGAAAAGGTCTGTAACGTGGCCTCGATCCCCATGCCCTCCAGCTCGTGATGGGCGGCGTGCAGCTGTTTGTTCGCCTCCTGACGTGACAGCTTGTCGGCCTTGGTGAGCAGGCAGTGCAGCCGGCAGTGGTCGAGGCGCACCCAGTCGAGCAACTGGCGGTCGAGATCGGTCAGCGGGCGCCGAATATCCATGATCAGGACCAGGCCGGCGAGGCTCGCGCGCGATTCCAGGTACCCCCCCAGCAACTGGTCCCATTGCGCCCGCTGCCCCGCGGAGACCCGGGCGAAGCCGTAGCCGGGCAGGTCGACCAGCCGCCAGTCCTCGACCGGAGGAAGCCCGAAGACGTTGATCTGCTGGGTGCGCCCCGGGGTACGCCCGACCCGGGCCAGGGCCTTGCGCCCACACAGCGCATTCAGGGCGCTGGACTTGCCGGCGTTCGAGCGCCCGGCGAAGGCGATCTCGACGCCCGAATCCGGCGGCAGCTGGACCAGATTGGCGGCGCCGAGCAGGAACCCGGCTTCACGAAACCGGGGTTCGATCCGGCGGGCCGGGGCTCCCTGGTTCATATGCGTGCCCCGCTCAACAGGCAGGGCGCCTCGCCCCCCGGGTCCGGGACTTGCCGCGACACCGGCGCGCGCGTGGATAGGTCCGTGTACATGGGTTCGGGATCTCCCTGGAATACTTGGCTGAGTGGTGCGGTCGGGATCTTTGAGCGCTAATAAGCATTGTGCTATAAACTGCGCCCCTTATGTGTATTGACCGCCCTGGTACGGGGCACAAGGAACGGGCCAAGGCCCGGCACGCATTTTCAAGCAGGAGAATCTTCGATCATGAACCACAAAGTTTCCGCTCTCTTTGCTGCCCTGTCCGTGTCCCTGCTGCTCCCGCTGTCGGCGGTCCAGGCGGGTGACCCCCAGCGCGGCCAGGAACTCTCGCAGGCCTGCGCCGCCTGCCACCAGGCCGACGGCAACAGCATTAACCCCGAGTGGCCGAAGCTGGCCGGCCAGCACCCCAAGTACTCTGTAAAGCAGCTCCAGGACTACAAGTCCGGGCGCCGCGAAAACGCGCTGATGGCCGGACAGGTCGCGGGCCTGGACGAGCAGGACATGCATGACCTGTCCGCCTATTTCGCGGAACAGCAAATTACCAGCGCCACTGCCGACGAAGACGTGGTCGAACGCGGCGAGCAGATCTATCGCGGCGGCGTCCCGTCGCAGAATGTCGCGGCCTGCATCGCCTGCCATGGCCCGAACGGCAACGGCAATCCGGAGGCGATGTTCCCCGCGGTGGCCGGTCAGCACGCGCAGTACAGCGCCGACCAGCTTCGCTACTTCCGCAGCGGCGAACGCGCCAACGACAACGGCCGCATGATGCGTGCCGTTGCACAAAACATGACCGATGCCGACATCGAGGCCGTGTCCCAGTACATGGCCGGGCTGCAGCCGAACTGATCGGCCCGGTGGGCCGGCCGCGCGCACGCGGAACGGCATGACCCTCCGGAAAAGGGCGGCCCAGGCCGCCCTTTTTTGCGCCCGCGATCACCGGCCCGGGCGGGGAATACCCTGGAGGGCGCACCCGTCTCCCTCGGCCGTTACCGGCGCACGGACCCTGCTTGCGCCGGAACGAAACCCCGCGCGGCTTGTCCTGAAAATTGATATCCGGGTCGCTCCCTTCGCATAGTCGCGCAGGTCAACACAGGTTTTATGATGGCAGACAACGAACAAGTCGCCGACGCCGCGACCGGTGACGGACGCACCAGGGCCTCACGCAAACCCCGCCGCAGCCGCATTCTGGTCGATTTCATGGGTTCGATGAACCTGGCGATCACGCTGCTGGTTGCGCTGGCGATCGCCTCCGTGATCGGCACCGTGCTGGTACAGAACCAGCCCTATACCGAGTATCTGATGGATTTCGGGCCGTTCTGGCACGAGATCTTTGCCGGCATGGGCCTTTACCAGGTCTATTCCGCCACCTGGTTCCTGCTGGTGGTGGCGTTCCTGGTCGTGTCGACCTCGTTCTGCGTGTATCGCCAGACCCCCGGTCTGTTGAAAGACCTGCGCCGCTACAACCTCCAGGTCCGGGAGAAGTCCCTGCGCGCGTTCAAGGCCAGCGCCACCGGCGAACTCGATCAGCCGCGGGACGACTTCGTGCAGCACGCGCATCGCGTCCTCAAGGCCCAGGGGTTCCGGGCCCGCGAGAAGACCAACGACGGCGAGACCGTGATCGCGGCGATGCGCGGGCGCTGGAACCGTCTGGGGTATCTGCTGACGCATGTCGGGATCGTGGTGATCTGCGTCGGCGCGCTGGCCGACGGCACCACCCTGCTGAAGGTCAACGAGTGGCTGGGCAAGCTGGAGATCGAGACCCGCAGTGTTCCCGTCTCGGAGGTCCCGCCCTCCGCGTGGGTATCGGTGAACAACCCGTCATTCCGTGGCAGCGTGGAAATCCCCGAGGGGGCATCAGCGGACGTCGTGTTCCTGCCGATGCGCGACGGCTATCTGGTGCAGCAGCTACCGTTTCGCATCGAGCTGGAGGAGTTTCGCATCGAGCGCTTCTCCACCGGCGCGGAGCAGTCCTACGAGAGCGACCTGGTGATCCACGATCCGGAACGCGAGGAGCCGCTGCGCCACACCATCTCGGTCAACTACCCGCTGATCTACAACGGCTACGCCATCTTCCAGGCCAGCTTTGCCGATGGCGGTACACAGCTGGACATCGCGGCGATCCCTCTGGGTGCGGAGGCCCTGCGCGCACTGGATGTCCCCGGACGAGTGTTCCAGGAGGTTGAGGTCCCGACACCGGATGGCGATACCCGCACCATCGAGTTCATCAACTTCCAGTCCGAAAACGTGGTACCCCTGCTGAACGAGGAGGGCGAGCGCGAGAACCGGCACCTGGGCCCGAGTTTTGATTTCCGCCTGATGGACCGCACCGGTCACGGCCTGTACTACCGCAACTACATGCGCCCGGCACTGCAGGAGGGTGCAATGTATTTCCTCAGCGGAGTGCGCCAGAGCCCGGCCGAGGAGTTCAGCTACCTGTTCCTGCCGGCGGATGCCGACGATTCGCTGGATCGATTCCGGACCTTCCTCGCGATGCTGCACAACGCCGAGGTGCGCCAGGCCATCGCCCGCCAGGTGGCTGGCAACGAGGGGGCCAGCGACGAGCAGGGATCGGCCGCGATCGCGCAGACCACCGCCGAACTGATGCGGTTCTTCGCCGAGGGCGGTTACGCCACGGTGCACCGCGAGATCGAGAGCCGGGTCCCGGAGGAACAGCGCGAACGCGCCACCGAGCTGATGATGAACATCCTGCACGCCGGACTGCAGGGCCTCTACATGGAGGTGCTGCAGGAGGAGGGGGTAGTTTCGATCCAGGCCGAGGAACAGCGCTGGCTGGAGGACGCGGTATCCGCGATCAACGCGATCAGCCTGTATGACTCGCCGTTCTACTTCCACCTGGAGGACTTCGAACACCGCGAGGCCTCCGGGTTGCAGATCGCCCGGGCACCCGGGCAGGGCACCGTGTATTTCGGCAGCGTGATGCTGATTGCCGGGATCTTCCTGCTGTTCTACGTGTCCTACCAGCGGCTCTGGATCATCGCCCGCCGGCGCGTCGACGGTGACGGCACCCACGTGGTAATGGCCGGCACCAGCAACCGCCATCAGGTGGAATTCGAGAAACGATTCGCGCATCTTAAGCGGTGGATCATCGATCAGAAGCCCGTCGGATCGCCTACGGACCACGACGGTCCGCATTCCAACAAGAACGCATGACCCGCAAGTAGTCGGAGGAGCACACCCATGTCAGTACCCCACGAGGCCCTGGACTTCGAACGGCCCGGTTTCTTCCGGCAACTTCACCTGCGCGACTGGGCCTACGGCGCCCTGATGCTCGCGGTGGCCGTGATCTCGCTCGGCCTGTACGGCGAACATATGGACCGCTACGACATCGGCGGCCTGATCCTCGCGGTCGGCACCAGCGCCTGGCTCGGCTGGTTCTGGCGTCCCTGGCAGGTGTTCTCGATCGTGGTCGGGGCCCTGGCGCTGTTCGGTATCTGGCTGTACGGCGACAGCCTGGCCGCCAACGAGACCAACTTCTGGCTCAACTACATCGGCTCCGGCCAGGCCGGTGTGATGTGGATGAGCGTGTTCCTGTACCTCTCCACCGTGGCCTACCTGGCCGGACTGTTCTCGCAGTCCGACTTCCCCTCGAGGGTAGGTGCCGCATTTGCCTGGATTGGTGCCGGGGCCGGGTCCATGGCCCTGCTGGTACGCTGGCGCGAGATCTATCTGCACGATCCGAGCTGGGGCTATATCCCGGTCGCCAATCTCTACGAGGTATTCATCCTGTTCGCGGCGATGACCGCATTGATGTACCTGTATTACGAACAGCGCACCGGGTCGCGCACCATGGGCGCCTTCGTGATGCTGATTATCGCCGCCTCGGTGACCTTTCTGCTGTGGTACATGTTCAGCCGCGAAGCGCATCTGGTCGAGCCGCTGGTCCCGGCGCTCAACAGCTGGTGGATGAAGATCCACGTACCCACCAACTTCGTCGGCTACGGCGGCTTCGCGATCGCCGCCATGCTGGGGGTCGCGTTCCTGATCCGCCACCGCCTCGAACGCACCCGTCCAGACGCGGCGATCACCCGACGCCTCCCCACCAAGGATGCACTGGACAGCGTCATGTACAAGGCGATCGCGATCGGCTTCGCGTTTTTCACCATCGCCACCGTGCTGGGTGCGATGTGGGCGGCCGAGGCCTGGGGCGGCTACTGGTCCTGGGATCCGAAGGAGACCTGGGCCCTGATCGTCTGGCTCAACTACGCGGCCTGGCTGCACATGCGCTTCACCAAAGGCTGGCGCGGCCCAACCATGGCCTGGTGGGCGATCGTCGGGTTGTTCCTCACCACCTTTGCGTTCCTGGGCGTGAACATGTTCCTGTCCGGTCTGCATTCCTACGGAGAACTCTGAATGAAGCGTCGCGATTTTCTTGGCACCATGGCCGGGGCCGGCATCCTGCTGGCCAGCGGCAACACCCTCGCGGCGGAATACCGCGACGGCCGCCATTTCCAGTCCATTACCCCGCCGGTCGACACCGGTCTCGAAGACGGCAAGCTCCAGGTGATCGAGGTCTTCTGGTATGGCTGCCCGCACTGCTATTCCTTCGAGCCCAAGGTAAAGGAATGGCAGACGGCCCTCCCGGACGACGTCGAATTCGCCTATCTGCCGGCACCGATGAACGATGTCTGGGCGCTGCACTCCCGGGTGTTCTACACCGCGCAACAGCTCGGGGTGCTGGATGACCTGCACCAGGCGTTCTACGATGCGATCCACGACCAGGGCCGCCTGCTGCGTTCGGAAAGCGCGATCCTGCGGTTTGTCGACCAGCTGGGTCTGGACGCGGACGAATTCCGCGAAACCATGCGTTCGGATTCGATTCGCGCGAAGGTGGTCGAGGCTGCCCAGGACATCCAGGAATACGGCGTGAGCGGGGTGCCCACGCTGGTCATCAATGGCGAGGCGATCGTCTCGGCCAGCATGGCTGGAAGCCACGACGAGATGCTCGAGGTCGCCGACTACCTGCTCGAACGTGCCCGGAACTGACCCCCGGGCTGGCCGGAGCCCGATGCGGCACGTCCACCTTGCCTGGCGATGAGCGTCCCCACTACCGCTCAGCGGCTGGTCGAATGCCTGGAACAGGAGGGTGTCGAGCGCGTCTTCGGTCTGCCGGGCGAAGAGAACATGGCGGTACTGGATGCGCTCGTCGATTCCTCGATCGAGGTCGTCACCACCCGGCATGAACAGGGCGCGGCATTCATGGCCGATGTCCACGGCCGGCTTTCGGGCCACGCGGGGGTGTGTCTGGCCACCCTGGGCCCCGGCGCGACCAACCTGATCACCGGGGTTGCCGACGCCAACATGGACCATGCGCCACTGGTCGCGATCGCCGGACAGGCCAGCACCCACCGCCTGCACAAGGAATCCCATCAGGTGCTGGACCTGAAGGGATTGTTCCAGCCCATCACCAAGTACAGCTCGCAGGTCCTCGAACCGGAGATCCTGCCCGAAGTCATGCGCAAGGCCTTCAAATGGGCGGAGGGCGGCAAGCCCGGAGCAAGCTTTATCGAGCTGCCCGAGAACATCGCCTCGATGCCCTGCCCCAACCCGCCTCTGCCGGTGCACGCGGGTCCCGAGGCGGTACCCGCCGACGCCTCGCTGGAGGCCGCCGCGCGGCTGTTGAACTCGGCCCGTCATCCACTGATCCTGGCCGGCAACGGGGTGATCCGTTCGGGCGCCAGCGGGGCGCTGGCCCAGCTGGCCAGTGCTCTGAACATTCCGGTCGCCAATACCTTCATGGCCAAGGGCGTGCTG
>SKNJ01000145.1 GCA_007120575.1 Thioalkalivibrio sp. | reverse complement strand
CGGGTCTGCCAGTCGGCCGGCGGGCCCTCGCGATAGTGCTGATTCAGGGCCGCCTCGTAATCGCGCCGTTCGTCGCCGAACATGTCGCGGAACCCGGCATGCCAGGGGCCATCGCGTACCAAGCGCTCCCAGTAGTAATGCCCCGACTCGTGCCGGAAATGTCCGAGGATCGTGCGGTAGGGCTCGGCCATCGCCTCGCGCATCCGCTCGCGCACCGCCGGGTCGGCCTCCGCGATGTTCAGCGTGATCAGGCCACGCGCATGCCCGGTGATCACGCCCTGACCCTCGTGGAAATCCGGATGCGGATCGGCCAGGAAATCGAACGCGAGGCCGTTCGGGTCCATCTTGCGCGGGACCACCGGCAGCCCCAGGCGCAACAGGCCGTAAACCAGCCGGCGCTTCTCCGACTCGAGTCGTTCCCACAAACGCGGATTGCGGGGCACGCTGAGGTCCGGGATGGTCCGGTTCAGGCGACAGGCTCGACAGAAGGGATCGGGGTCGCCCTCCGGCACCATCCAGTTGCAGATCGCGTCCACCGCGTAATGGCGGCACTGGTGATAACGCCGCCCGTCACGGCTCCCCGCGACCCGCCACCAGCCGCCCGGGATCACGCGCCCGGATGCATCGCTGGCCTCACCCGCCGGCTCCAGCGCAGACAACACCAGCCGGTCGGGCAGGAATCCCAGACGATGCCTGCAGCGGGTACATTCGATGTTGTCGAAATGGACTGCCTGTCCGCAGGACTCGCACTCGAACAGCTGCATATCCCTCCCCTCGGAAACCGGCCACGGCCCCCAAGCCTACGCGCATGCCCGCGCGCGCGCTCGCGGACCGCGCCGCGTCAGTCGCCCGCGGCGGCGTCCGTCAGCAGCGATGCCACCCAGGCCAGGCTGTCCGGATGGCGCAGGATCCCGGTGTGGCTGGCCTCCACACCGAATACACTGGTCGCCCTCGCTTGCGCGCGCACCGGCAGCATGCTGGAGAGGGTCACGGTGCCGTCACTGGCGGTGTGCGCGCGGCCCTCGTCGCGCTGATAGCTGAACACCAGATGGAACTCGGCGGCCACAGGTCCGGCCTCGGGCGCGAACAGGCCCTCCAGGAAGTCACTGCCGGTGGCCATATCCCGCCAGACCGGCAACACCAGCGGCGAGGTCTGCACGCCGTGCCGCGCCCCCTCGCTGCCCTGCCAGGGGGTGGCCAGGGTGATCAGCTGGGTCACTTGCGCGGTCGCTCCGCGATCCTCGCGCTCCTGCAGGAAGGCCCGCGCGACCAGCCCCCCATGCTGTGGGCCACGACCCGCAGCGAACGAACCGCGTGGCGCACCTCCAGTTCCTCCATCACCTGCGCCAGATGGATGGCGGAGGCCTGCAGGGGGACACCGGAGGCGGTGTAGTACACCCATGGCTGGAAACGATCCCGGTCCAGTGCCTCGATCAGCGTGTCGAACACGCGCGGCGTCCCGTTGATGCCGTGAATCAGCAACACCGGCTCGCGCTGCGGATCAAACGGTTCGAGGAAATACACCCCGGCATGCCCGGCCTGCAGAAAATCCAGCGGACGCCACAGACTGTCCCGCGCGACCTCGCGGGCGAACCGCGGATCATCCAGGTCTGTCACCTCGCCGAAGGTGGTCAGTTGCCCGAGACTGGCGGCCGGCAAGGCGGCGCCTCCGAGCGCCGGGAGGTCCCGGGAGGGCGACAGGGTCAACGGGTGGAGAGGGCGATCACCCTCGCGGATCACAATCTCGATGGGCGCATGCCGCTCCCCCGCTGCACACCCGATCGGGGCGCCGCCATCCACGTGATGCACCGGCTCGCCCGCGCGGTACGACAGATCCGCGTCGTTATCGCGAAAGGCCAGCACGCTGTAGCGCCCCGGGGCCAGCGCGAAGAACCACTCCCCGCGGGCCCCGGTCAGCACGTGGTCGACCGGCATCGGGAGTTCGCCTTCCGGGCCGGCCTCTCGCACCACCGCGACCACATACGGCCCTCCGGTGGCCTCGCCCGCGCTGCGGACCGTTCCGGCGATCACGCAGACACTTTCCATCTGCGTGATCTGCTGGTGGGCATCGAACAGCACGCAGCCACCGAGCAGCACCGGCAGCAGCAGCACCGGCAGCAGCACCGGCAGCAGCAGCCGACCACTGCCCCGCATCATCCCTCGCATCCGCATTTCCCTATTCTGCTCGCTGTGCTTACCGGATCTGCGACATCACTGCACCCGGAGGCACGTCCCCAGGGCACACGGATCCAAAGGCGCGTCCGGCACCCGGGTCCTGCAGGCCCCTGCGCGAACATTCGGATTAATCTGCGTCGCCTATCCGCCGCGCGGTATCCGCAGAACCTGCCCGGCATAGATGCGGTCGTCGCGTACGTTGTTGGCCGAACGCAGGTCGGACAGCGACAGGCTGTAGCGGTCGGCGATCCCGGACAGGGTCTCGCCCGGGCGAATGATGTGCTGGTCCGGCTGTCCATCCGCGATCAGGGTACCCGGACGTGCATGGGTGGAGAAATACGAGCGCAGGCCGGTCAGCATCGCGTCCGACAGCGAATTCTGGAAGCTGGCACTGCGCAGCTTGCGCTCCTCCGAGGGGTTGGAGATGAACGCCGCCTCCACCAGGATCGACGGGACGTCCGGCGAACGCAGTACCGCGAAATTGGCGCGCTCGACATCCGGCTTGCGTACCTTGCCCACTCGGTGCAGCTCCGAAATCATGCGCTCGGCCAGCGTGTTGCTGGCCTCCAGGCTGCCGCTCTGGGCAAGATCCAGCAGGACATTGGTCAGCGAGTCGTCCTTGCCGTTGATCGGCACCCCGCCCAGGCGCAGGTCGGCCTGGTTCTCGCGCTGCGCCAGAAAGCGCGCCGCCTCGCTGGACGCCCCGCGCTCGGACAGCATGTATACCGACGAGCCCTGTACGTTACGGTTGGCGATGGCATCCGCATGGATGGACACGAACGCATCCGCATCCGCCTCGCGAGCACGCCCGATCCGCTCGCGCAGGGGCAGAAAGTAGTCGCCGGAGCGGATCAGCACCGCGCGCATGCCGCGCTCGTTATTCACGCGCTCCGCCAGACGCCGGGCAATCTGCAGGACCACGTCCTTCTCGCGCGTGCCGTTGGGGCCGATCGCGCCCGGGTCATGACCGCCGTGACCGGGGTCGATCGCGACCACCACATCGCGCAGATCCTCCTGCGAGCGGCCGCGCCGCGGCGGTGGATCGTCGCGGCGCGCGGCGGCCTGCCCCCCGCCCCCCGTCCGGGTCAGGTCCAGCACCAAACGATGCGGTGCCCCCTGCGCGGGCATCAACGCGAAGCTGCGCGGCTCCACCGGGTGGCGCAGGTCGAACACTACCCTCAGGTCCGACCCGTTGCGCGGGGCATGTCGCACCGCACTGACTGCGGAGCGCGGATGGCCGCTTACTTCCAGATCGTCCAGGGCCCGTGTGTTCTTCAGGTCCACGACCAGGCGTTCCGGAGACTGCAGGCCGAACAGAGAGTATTCCGGTTCGCCGTCCAGATCGAAGACCAGGCGCGTGGTACCGCCATCCACCGACATGCGCACGCGCTGCACGCCACTGCCGGCCGTGGCCAACCCCGGCACTCCGGCCAGGCCCAGGGCGGTCAGCGCATGCAGCAACCGACGGCGGTGCAAATCCGGTCTGTCTCGGTAGCCCACAGCGAATCCCTTTGTAATCAGGGGGTCTGACATCATTGTGGACGTTTTTTCTGGAAAAGCAACCTGGGTTTTCCCCGAATATGAGCCAGATAACGCGCATTTTGCGTGTCACAGTACAACTCCGGGCCGATCAGCGGCTCACCCGGGGCCGGCCAGGGTGGCGCGCGCGGCCCCGGCATACGGCCCTTCCAGCCACAACTCGCGCCCTTGCCGTGGTTCCGCGCGATGTGCCAGATGCACGACCAGATCGGCCGCCGGCAGCCAGCCATAGCCGCGCTCCGGCCACTCCACCAGCCACAGGGCCCCGTCTCCGAATGCCTCGCGCACCCCGAGGTACTCCAGTTCCTCGGGGTCGCCCAGCCGATACAGGTCGAAGTGCAGGACCGACCGCCCGGCGAGCTCGTACGGCTCGACCAGGGTGTAGGTCGGGCTGCGCACATTGCCCTGGTGACCCAGGGCCCGCAGCAGGCCGCGCACCCAGGTGGTCTTGCCCACCCCAAGGTTGCCTTCCAGGTACACGATCCGCAGGCCATCGAGATGTGCCATGGCTGCGCCGGCGGCCTCCGTCGCGCCTTCGTCCGGCAACACGACCGGGGCGCCCGACAGGCTCACGATTCCTCCCCGGCCGCGGCCGCCGGCAAAGCGGCAATCAGATCGCCCGCGACCATCCCGCGCTCACCCCCGATCACTGCGCG
>SKNJ01000220.1 GCA_007120575.1 Thioalkalivibrio sp. | reverse complement strand
TGAGTCTGAGCTACGCGGAGCCGTTCAATAACGACCCGGATGATGATTTGCAGCGCTTCCAGTTCCTGCTGGGGGCCAGTTTCTGAGCAGGCTTGATGCAAGGGCATCGGGAGGAGACATGAGATCCTGGGTTGCCTGGTGGGCGGCTGTCGCCCTGGTCGCGACCGGCTGGCTGGCGGTGCCGGCGGTTGCGGGGGCGCAGAACGTGGCCTTCGTGACCATGAACCGTATCCTCGAGGACTCGCCACAGGCCGAGGAGGCGATGCGCGACCTGGAACGTGAGTTCTCGCCACGCGACTCCGAGTTGGTGGCCGAACGCGAGGAATTGCAGCGCCTGCGCGATCGTCTTGAACGGGATGGCGACCTGATGAGTCCGTCCGAACGGGCGGACCTGGAGCGCGAGTTTTCCCAGCGCTCGCGCGAGTTTCGGCGTGCCCAGGAGAGCTTCAGCGAGGATCTGAATGTCCGCCGCAACGAAGAACTGGCGAAGCTGCAACGGCGGATCAACGAGGCGATCGAAGACCTGGCGCGTGCTCGCGAGATCGACCTGATCCTGACCGAGCGCAATGTCCTCTACGCGAGTGACCGGATCGACATCACGGACGACATCCTTGCCGCAATGCAGCGCGACTAATCCGGTCCTGACCACCGGTGAGATCGCGCGCCGGCTGGGCGCTCGGCTGGACGGGCCCGATGATCGGCAGATCACGCGCCTGGCCCCGCTGACGGACGCGGATCCGGAGAGTCTGAGTTTTGTCACCGATCCGGACCGCCATGCACGCGCCCTGGCGGACAGTCGGGCCGGTGCGATTCTGGCCCCCGGAGAGTGCCGCGTGGCGGGCGCAACGGTGGCGGCCTGGCTGATCGTCCCCGATGTCTATCTGGCCTATGCGCGCGCCAGTCGGTGGTGGGGTGAACCCAGGCGGGTGCGGGACGGTGGCGTGCATCCGAGCGCGGTGGTCGATCCCTCTGCGCGAATTGACCCCCAGGCCTGGATTGGCCCCGGCGTGGTGATCGGGGCGGGGTCCTCGGTGGGTCCGCGCAGCGTGATCGAGGCACAGGGCGTGATCGGGGCGCGGGTACGGATTGGCGCGGATGCCTTTCTGCATCCGCGCGTGACGCTCCTGGAGGACTCCCGGATCGGGGACCGGGTGATCCTGCACTCGGGGGTGGTGCTGGGCGCGGACGGATTCGGCTTTGCGCCGGATGCCGGGGCGTGGTGCAAGATCGAGCAGTTGGGCGGTGTGCGGGTCGGTGACGATTGCGAGATTGGCGCCAATACGACCGTCGACCGGGGGGCGCTTCGGGATACCCGGATCGGGGTCGGTGTGAAGATTGACGACCAGGTTCATGTTGCCCATAACGTCGAGATTGGCGACCATACGGCCATTGCCGGGTGCGTCGGGATCGCCGGCAGCGCCCGCATCGGCCGCCACTGCGCGATCGGCGGTGGCGCTGGGATCCTCGGGCACCTCTCCATCACGGATCACGTGACGATCCATTCGATGACCCTGGTGACCCGCAGTATCGAGCGGTCTGGCCACTATGCCTCGGGTGTCCCCCACCAGGAGGCCCGGCTGTGGAACCGCATGCTGGCGCGGCTGCGCCGGCTGGCGCGCACCGACGGGACCAGCGTGCGGGGCGAATAGGGGGACCGGGCGGCGCGAGGCCGGTCCGTGCAGGTATTGGGGTCGACGTCGAAGTCCGCTTGCGAGCGGGTCGGGATGCGGCCAGTCGAATCAAGGAACAAAGGACGCTCGCGTGGATGACTTCAACGTCGAAGAGATCATGCGGTATCTGCCGCATCGCTACCCGTTTCTGATGGTGGACCGGGTGCTGGACTGGGAGGCGGGCAGTCACCTTGTCGGCCTCAAGAACGTCAGTATCAACGAACCGTATTTTCAGGGGCATTTCCCGATCAAGCCGGTGATGCCCGGCGTGCTGATCCTGGAGGCCCTGGCGCAGGCGACCGGATTGCTGGCTTTCAAGACCGAGGAGGCACGCAACGGAAACCCGGACCGGCAGCAGCTGTATCTGTTCGTGGGGATCGACGAGGCGCGTTTCCGGCGCCAGGTGGTCCCCGGGGACCAGCTACACCTGCGGGTGGACCTGACTCGCACCGTTCGCGGCATCTGGCGTTTCAGTGCCGAAGCCCGGGTTGGCGATGATGTCTGTTGTACCGCCGATCTGATGTGCGCGGGCAAGGAAATCGAGACGTGATCGACCCGCGTGCGGATGTCCACCCGAGCGCCGAGATCGACTCCTCGGTGGAGATCGGCCCGTTCTCGGTGATCGGGGCGAACGTGCGCATCGGTGCCGGCACCCGGATTGGCCCGCACGTGGTGATCCAGGGCCCGACCGAGATCGGGCGTGAAAACCGGATCTTCCAGTTTTCCTCGATCGGCGAGGAGCCGCAGGACACCAGCTATCGGGGGGAGCCGACCCGGTTGCTGATCGGCGACCGCAACGTGATCCGCGAGTCGGTGACCCTGCATCGCGGTACCGAGAAAGGGTTGGGCGAGACGGTGATCGGGCACGACAATCTGATCATGGCCTATGTGCATATTGCCCACGACTGCACCATTGGCAGCCATATCATCTTTTCCAACGCCACCTCGCTGGCCGGACATGTGGAGATCCACGACCATGCGACCTTGGGCGGCTTTACCCTGGTGCACCAGTTCTGTCGGGTGGGTACGTTCGCATTTACCAGTATGGGTGCGGCGCTCAACCGGGACCTGCCGCCCTACTGTCTGGCCAGTGGCAATTACGCGCGTCTGATCGGCATCAACAAGGTGGGGCTTCGCCGCAACGGCTTCTCCGACGCGGCAATCCAGGCCCTGCACCGGGTGTTCATCCGTGGCATGCGGGGCCGCGCGGGGCGCGAGAGCCATCTCGACGAGATGCGCGACGCCACTGATGTGCCGGAGGTGCGCAACCTGATCACCTTTGTGCGCGACAGTCGGCGCGGCATCCTGCGGGGCGGCCGTCCGCACTAGCCCGGATTTTTACGTGCCTTCGGTGGCCGGGGTGCTACCGGGAATCAGGAGCCTTCCAGCAGCTGGCCGTGCTCCAGTAGCTCAAGCGCCATCTCCGCCGCGCGCCGATCCGCTCCGCCTTCGCCCAGACGTTCGCGGATGATCGCCAGGCGCTCGCGCATCTGGCGGAGCCTGTCGGGGTCGTCCAGCAGTGCGGCGGCGTCGGCGGCGAGGCGCTCCGGACTGGCGTCGCGCTGCAGATATTCGGGCACGAGGCGCTCGCCGGCAACGATATTCACCAGCGCGATGTTGTCGAGCCGCACCAGCCGCGAGAAGACCGCATGGCTGAGCCAGCCCATGCGGTAGAACACCAGCATCGGTGCCTGTAGCAGCCCGGCCTCGAGCGTGGCGGTGCCGGAGGCGATCAGGAGCAGCCGCGACTCGGCCATCAGGCCGTGGGTGTCGGTCTCGCTGCTGACGAAGTGCAGCGGGAGTCCGTCCGCCGAGGCGATCCCTTCCAGACGCTCGCGTTCGACACCCGGGGCGAGGGCAACCGCGAAGCGCAGTCCGGGCTCGTGCGCATGCAGGCGTCGGGCGGCCTCCACCAGCACCGGCCAGTGGCGCCGGAGCTCGCCGCCGCGGCTCCCCGGCAGCAGGCCCACCACCGGGGTATCCGCGGAGAGCCCGAGCCGGGTGGTCAGGGGCGAATCGGGGGGCTGGACGCGGTCCACCAGCGGGTTGCCGACATAGCGCACCGGGATACCCTCGGCCTGGTACAGCTCGGTCTCGAACGGGAACAGCACCGCCATGGCGTCGACCGAGCGCTGGATGCGCCGGATTCGTCCGGAGCGCCAGGCCCAAAGCTGCGGGCTGACGTAGAACATGACCCGAATGCCCCGTTGCCGGGCGTGGGCTGCCAGGCGCAGGTTGAACTCGACATAATCGACCAGGATCAGCAAATCCGGGCGCGTGGCGTCGAGGTGTTCGCACATGGACCGGAACAGGCGCCGCAGGCGCGGATACTGGACCAGCACGTCCACCAGGCCGACCACTGCCAGTTCGGACACGTCGAATCGCGTCGTTACCCCGGCCTCGCGCATGCGTGCGCCGCCCATCCCGGTGTAGTGGACGTCGGGGGCGAGGCTGGACAGCTCGCGCACCAATCCGGCGGCCAGCGCATCGCCCGAGCTCTCGCCGGCACAGATGACGACATGACGGTTCATGCCAGGATCATCGGGGGTGGGTGTGGGGCTGCCCGGAGCGGCGCTCGGGGTCATTCCAGCGCGCGGCGGATATGCCCGGCGATGGTGTCGACCTGTGCATCCTCGAGCTCGGGGAAGATCGGCAGCGACAGGCAGCGGGCCGCGACGGATTCAGTGACGGGCAGGGATGCCGGGG
>SKNJ01000096.1 GCA_007120575.1 Thioalkalivibrio sp. | reverse complement strand
GAACAGCGGGTAGGAGTGCGGGTGGAACAGCCCGACCGGCACCTCGAGGTTGTTGAAGATGTGCAGCAGGGCGGTCGCCAGGATGAATGCCATGAAGAACCAGTTCGCCACGTAGATATGAGGCTGGTTCCGGCGCAGCAGGGTCATCAGGTAGATAACGAAGTAGGCCACCCAGACGACCAGGATGATCAGGTCGATCTGCCAGTTGAACTCGGCGTATTCGCGACCCTGGGTGATCCCCATCATGTAGGTGATCACGCCAAGCACCAGCGCCAGGTTCCACCCGTAGAAGGTGAAGCTCGCCAGCGAGTCGCTGAACAGGCGGGCCTGGCAGGTACGCTGGACGACGTAATAGGACGTCGCAAACAAGGCATTGCCGCCAAAGCCGAAGATCACCGCAGTGGTATGCACCGGCCGGAACCGACCGAAGGTGATCTGGGCGATATCGAAGTTCAGAAACGGAAAGGCCAACTGCGACGCGATCCAGACACCGGCAGCCATCCCGAACACGCCCCAGAGGACGGCGGCGACGGCGAAGCGCTTGATAATCGCGTAGTTGTATTGCTCGTTTGTAGCGACTGACTCTGCGGGCACGGAGCCTGCGGTAGTGGCTGCTTGCGACATGACTTTTTCCACCTTGCTGCGGGGAACACGGATGTCCCGATGGTTCGGGGGCGTGAACTCTACCCCATTCTGCGGCTCCGGAGAAAACCAGACCCCGCGGGGCACTGGGAGATTCGGTCCGACGCCGGGAACTTTTGGGTCCCAAGAGAATACACCGCGATGCCCGGAAGATGCGAGGGGTTTCCGGGTTAATTGCCACACTATTGAGGTATATCAAACAGCGCGCGTCACACCGCGCCGGCCGCGCATCAATGCAGGCCGGAATGGCACCGCACGATCGCCGGGGCAGCGCGCTCAGGACACCGGGGCGATCGGGATCACTCTCCCTGCGGGGGCCCGCGGCGGCGGCGCATTCGGCACCCAGGCATGGCCATACACCACCTCCCAGGTCGCGGGAAGCCTGCCCTCCACCCCGAATTCGCGGGCGTACGCCTCCGCCACCGCCACCATCCGGCGTGGCCCGAACAGCCCGACCCCGCGTCCGGCCAGCGCATTGCGCACGCCGACACCGCGCAGGTCGCGGATCAGGCCGGTGAGATCCGGATAGGTCAGCGTCAGGGCCTCCTGATCCATTACCGGGTCGGCGAAACCCGCCCGCACCAGGGCGTCCCCGATGTCGTGCATGTCGACAAAGACGTTGACGTGCGCGCTGGCCCCGCCATCCACCGCCGCAAACGCCGCGCGCAGCTCGCGCAGGGTGTCCGGCCCGAAGGTCGCGAACATCCACAGCCCGCCGGGCGCGAGGATCCGGCGGACCTCGGCGAAGGCGCGATCCAGGCTCGCGCACCATTGCAGGGCAGCGCTGGACACCGCGAGGTCGAACGATGCCTCGGCTAGCGGCAACGCCTCGATGTCGCCGCAGATCACCTGGGGCCGGCGCAGCCAGCGTCCGCGCCGGCGGGCGCGGGCCGCCATCTCCGGGGCAAAATCCAGCCCCGCGACACGTGCCCGCCGGTAGCGGCGCGCCAGCAGGTCCAGGGCATCACCGATGCCGCAGCCCAGGTCGATCACCCGCCCGGGCTCCATCCGGATCCAGTCAAGCCGCTCCAGCAAACGAGCCTGCACCTCGCGCTGCAACACCGCGTGATCCGCATAGGTCGCGGCTGCGCGCGAGAACGCCGCGCGCACCCGCGGCTTGTCAAGCTCGAATTCATCCGGGCCACTCATGCCAGCTCCTCGCGCAGAAACGCCGCCAGCGGCGCGGGATCGCGCCACCAGCTCGCATGCCCGCCCTGAGCCTGCCGCACCCGGGCGTCCGGACGCAGAGCCGCCAGATCGGAGGCCACCGCGGCCGGGACCAGCGCATCACGCTGCGCCAGCCAGGCCGCGACCGGACAGTTCAGGTCGCGCCACGCGGCGCGCAGGTCAGCCCCGGCCAGCAGGTCGAACCCGGCCACGAGGCCCGCCGACGAGGCCGGGTGCGTCTGCAGGGCCGCGACCAGCGCGCGCGTCAGCGTGGCCGCGGCCGCATCCCCCTGCGCGCACCGCATCGCCAGACGCCGCTCCAGCCGGTCACGCGGCCCGTCGAGTGCGGCGCGAAAATCGGCCAGCTCGTCGCCGGCCAGGGCCGCCGGCCAGTCCGGCCCGGCCGCCAACCGTGGGCTGGAGCCCAGCAACACCAGACGCTGCGGCCCCGGCCAGGTGCGCGCCGCCAGCAGGGCCACCAGGCCGCCGAGCGACCAGCCCACCCAGACCGGGGCCACGTTGCCCGGCAGGGTGGCATGCAGCCAGCGCCCCAGATGCTCCGGCTCGCGCAGCAGGCCGCCCTCGCCGGCCGCGCCGTGCCCCGGGAGATCCGGCGTCAGCACCTCCTGCCCCGCAAGCGCCTCGCGCACCGGAGCCCAGATGGCACTGGAGAAGCCCCACCCATGCAGCAGCACCGGGAGCGGTCGCGGCGCCTCCGACATGGACACCGTCATGCGATGCCACTCCCCGCGCCACCCCGAGGCCGGAAGCCCGGTGTCTCGCGGCCCGCGGGTTGCGTATCATGAGCGCCCTTCCGCCACGGCAAACAGGCAGGCTTTCGCACCATGGGCATCCTATTGGGCATCGTGATTGCGTATCTTCTGGGGTCGCTTTCCACAGCCATCCTGGTCAGCAAGGTGATGGGGTTGCCGGATCCCCGCACCACCGGCTCCGGCAACCCCGGGGCCACCAACGTGCTGCGTACCGGCGGCAAAAAGGCAGCCATACTTACACTGCTCGGCGATGTCGCCAAGGGCTGGCTGCCGGTTTTCGTGGTGCTGCAACTCGACCTGTTTCCCGGCTGGGCAGTCGGCCTGGTCGGCCTGGCCGCATTCCTCGGGCACCTGTTCCCGGCCTTCTACCAGTTCCGCGGCGGCAAGGGCGTGGCGACCGCGCTGGGCGTGATCCTCGCACTGCATCCGCTCACCGGCGCCCTGACCGTCCTGACCTGGCTGCTGGTCGCCGCGATCGGGCGCTATTCCTCGCTGGCCGCGCTGGTGGCTGCGGCACTGGCCCCGATCTATCTGGTGCTGTTCGGCATCGACCCGTGGATCGTAACCGCGGTGGCGGCCATGGCCGTCCTCCTGTTCATCCGGCACGACAGCAACATCCGCCGCCTGATGCGCGGCGAGGAGCCAAAGATCGGCCGGAAGAAGGCGCCCGCCGGCGCCGAGGACTGAGCCGCCGGGTCAGGGCGTCAGTTCGGCCAGCGGCCAGCGCGCCCGCGCCGCGATCTCCGGCGCCGCCAGCGCCAGCTCGTCCGTCCGCAGCGTCGCGGCCTGCAACCGCCGCAGACCGGCCAGCGCGATCATCGCGCCATTATCGGTACAGAATTCAGGACGCGGGAAGAACACCGGCACACCCTCGCTGGCCGCCATGTCGCGCAGGCCGGCACGCAGGGTCTGGTTGGCGGCCACCCCTCCAGCCACCACCAGGGCCGGCGCACCGCACTGCGCCAGCGCCCGCCGGGTCTTTTCCACCAGGGTCTCGGCCACCGCCTCCTCGAAGGCTCGGGCCACGTCTTCCGGACGCCAGTCCTGCTTCTGCAGGGCGGTCAGCACCGCCGTCTTCAGCCCGGAAAAGCTCATGTCCAGCCCCGGACGGTCGAGCATCGGACGTGGCAGGCGCAGGACGCCGGACTCGCCCTGTTCGGCCAGCCGCGCCAGGGCGGGGCCACCCGGATAGCCAAGCCCCAGCAGCTTCGCGGTCTTGTCGAACGCCTCGCCCGCGGCATCGTCGATGCTCTCGCCCAGCAGGCTGTAGTCGCCCAGCGCGCGCGCGTGGATCAGCTGGGTGTGCCCCCCGGAGACCAGCAGCGCCAGGAACGGGAAGTCCAGCCCGGCATCCTCCAGGAACGGCGCCAGCAGATGCCCCTCCAGGTGATGCACCGCCAGCGCGGGCACCCCCCAGCCCCAGGCCAGGGAACGCGCCACCGATGCCCCGGTCAGCAGTGCGCCGAGCAACCCGGGCCCCCCGGTGTACGCCACCGCATCCAGATCACGGCCGTCCACACCCGCCTCGTCCAGCACCGCGCGCACCAGCGGCAGCAGACGGCGGATGTGGTCGCGCGAGGCCAGCTCCGGGACCACGCCACCATACACCGCATGCAGGTCGGTCTGGCTGTAGAGCCGATGTGCCAGCAGACCCTCGCGGTCGTCGATCAGCGCCACGCCGGTCTCGTCGCAGGAGGTCTCGATTCCGAGGACTTTCATGCCATGAGCATGCCGCGAACGGCGCCCCGGGGAAAGTAGCCCCAGTCCGCCCGTTCCCTTCGGGCCTCGGCCCTCCCCTGTGGCCTAGCCCGGATGTTT
>SKNJ01000184.1 GCA_007120575.1 Thioalkalivibrio sp. | reverse complement strand
GACCTCGACTACCTGGAAGAGTGGCTGCCGGTCGAGATTGTCGGCTATCTGGAGCCGGCCCCGGGCATCCCGCCCACTGCGCGTCACCTGCGCAGCCTGGTGAGCGATCTGGAAGACACCGAGGGCACGGTCCTGTACGCGGGCTTCCAGCCGGCGCGTGGCGCCGAGTTCCTCGAACGCAACCTGGGCTGGCCGAGCCATGCCGTACCTTTGGATCCGCCGGCCGACTCCAGCCTGGATGGCTACCTGGAACTGATGAGCACCTGGGCGCAAGCGCTGCCCCAGCGCTAACCCAGGGCAAGAAGCCTTCCTTACGATCGGGCCCGGAAAATGCTTTCCGGGCCCGATATCATTGGCTCCCTCACAACCCTTCCGAGCTCGCATGACGCCTCAGCCCGCCCTCGCCATCCTGCGCGCACAGGCCGTACACCTCGGCTTTGATCGCCCCGTGCTGGGCCCACTGTCACTCGAGGTACCCACGGGTGCCCGTTGGGCCCTGACGGGCCCCAACGGCATCGGCAAGTCCCTGCTGCTGAAGGCGATCACCGGACAGGCACGTGTACACGCGGGCGCCCTGGAGCTCGGCCCCGCGGCCCGGGTCAGCCTGCTGGCGCAGGACCACCCCCGGCGGCAACCCTGGCCCTTGTGCGGGCACGACTGGTTCCGGGCGATGGGGGCAACGGCACCGGGTCAGCCCCGTGTGCAAGCCTTGCTCAATCGCCGGCTCGACCGCCTGAGTGGCGGCCAGTGGCAGCTCCTGCGTTTGGCTGCGGCCCTGCACAGCGGCACCCACCAGCTACCGCAGGAACGCCTGATCCTGCTGGATGAACCCGCCAACCACCTCGACGCCGAAGTACGCGGCGACGCGGTGGAACTGATTGCCACCCTCCCGACCGGTGCCACCCTGGTGATGACCAGCCACGACGACGACTTCCTGCGGGCCGTCGGGGCCGAGAACCACCCGCTGACGGACTACCTCGATGCTCGGTGATCTCCTGTTCGTGCCCTTTGTCGCCGGGCTGCTGATCACGGTCGTGCTGGCCCTGGCCGGGGCGGGCCTGTTCCTGCGCGGGTCGGTCTGGCAAGCCTTGGCGCTCGGGCAATGGGCCGCGGCCGGCGGGGTCCTGGCGTCCGTATTGCACTGGCCGGTACTGCCCGTGGCGCTGGTGCTTGGCGCGGGCGTGATGGCTCTACTGCAACGCAGCCCCGATCGCGAGCGCCTGCCTCTTGCAGTCTTTCTGGCCGGACTGGCAGCCGTGACCCTGCTCGCCGCCAACTTCCCGCAGGCCAGTCTGGCGGCGGCCGCCTGGGCCGAGGGCCAGCTCTACTTCGCCGGGCCGCATGAACTATGGGCTGTGGTAGCGCTAGGGGTGGCCAGCCTGATGCTCGCACCCGGGCTGTACCGCGTATGGCGATACGCACAGGTCGCCCCCGACGTCCCTGCCGCCCCGGCCCCGCCCGCGTGGCTGCGACTGACCGAGATTGGCTGGCTGGTCGCCGCCGTCGTGCTGGGCAGCATGGTGCTGGGCCTTCCCGCCGCCCTCGCCACCCTTTTGCTTCCCGCCTGGGGTGCGGCCTATCTCGCACGCAATCTGCGCGGGCTGTTCCTGTGGGCACAAGCCATCGCCCTCGCGGGCTTCCTGATCGCCTGGAGTCTCAGCCTGCCGCTGGACCAGCCCTTCGCGCCCGTGCTCGTCCTGACCCACGCCGCGCTTGCCCTCGGTGCCCGACTGGTCGCACTGGCACGTTAAGGAGAGGCGGGTCAGCGCCTCCTTAATGTGCCAGTCGCACACTCCATGCCTCACGGCTGCGGATCCGAACCTTCGGCCGCTTGACACCGGATCACAAATGATTATGATTCTCACTTAGACAAGCGGACGGGATGTCCGTGCGTCGCCAAGGTGAAAGGCGTGCTGCCGCCTTTGGTCTCTCCAACCTCCGTTAGCATTGCCGCCGGATGCTCCATCCGGCGGCTTTTCTGCGCGCCCGCGGGTCTTTCGAAGGAAGCACGGGCGAACGGCTGTAACCACACGCCATCCTCTCCGGGCAACGTCCGCCAAAGCGCGTCATCTTTGCCCTTGCGGCACGTGTTCGACGCGTGCAACGGCATCGTGTGCATGCAGGCTCTCGCGGTGCCGAACCTCAACGCGATACCCATAGGCGGCATACCCTATGCGCAAGGCGTCGTCGAGCCGCCGCACCGCGTCCTCGCAAAACATGAGATTGCGCCCGTTGGCGAGCGCGAAGGCCTTCTCGTCCACACGCTTCACGGCGGTTTGCAAGGCGGTCCCCAGGGCATCCTCCACCCGATCAACAAGATCGGGCAGGGGCAACTTTTCAATCAATGGGTCCAGGCCGATCGTCACGGTCGCCTCACTGCGCTGGCTGTGGGGTGTGGCGACGATGCCCTCGGCCCGGCCCAGCCATTCGCGGACCGCTGCAGCATCCACTGCGGATTGCGAAAAGTCGCGGTCGAACTGCTCCTGAATCGCCTGCCGCGCCAGGGCCGCGGAGCAGGGACAGGTGGAGGAATAGCCGACCTGGATCGCCAGTTCCAGCGACATCCGCCCGGCCTCGCTGCGCGCACCGATCCGGAAGGGATACCGCTTCCACCCCGCCGCCTCGCTGACCAGAGCGGGCCGCTCCAGCGGCAGCTCCCCCGCAAGGGTCACCTCGGCCATGCTGGACAACCCGGCGTGCGAATCCAGAAAGGCCTCGAGCACGCCACGGAGCATCGCAACCTCCAGTTCGCGGGACTCCAGCGCGCGCAGGGCACCGTACAGCCGTGACATGTGGATGCCACGAGCACCCGGATCGTCGAGGCTGACGCCCGCGTGGGCCCGGGCGAGGACCGGCTGCCCGGCCAGGTACAACGGAAGGGTGATGTCTTCCATCCCGACCCAGTCGAGCGGCGCCGCATGAGCGGAGGCGGACGCCGCGATATCCGGTAGCTGATCGGGCCCGGGATTGCCTGAATCCGGTGATACGGATGACACACAGGTGGCGGACATAAAAAGACCTTCTAGGTGTCGGACCGGCCACGCCACAAACCGGCGGGCGATCCATGTTGTCGGAGGGCGATCGAAACGTTATGGTATAACATCATATTTACAACCGACGGAACCCCATGACCCGCGACGAATTGCTGGCCATGCCCGCCGAGGCCTATATGAACGAGGCCCAGCTTGCGTACTTCCGCGACCGGCTTGTGGAAATGCGCGACGAGATCCTGGCCGACATGGAAGGCGCCCGCGATGACCTGCGCGACAACGAACGCACGCCGGACGAGCTGGACCGCGCCGCGGTAGAGGAATCCCGCCTGTTGTCGATGCGGGTGCAGGAGCGCGAGGGCCGTTTGCTGCGAAAGATCGATGCGGCCCTGCATCGCATCGATACGGGCGATTACGGCTACTGCGAGGTGAGTGGCGAACCCATCGGTCTGCCCCGCCTGCTGGCGCGCCCGACAGCCACCCTCTGCATCGAGGTCAAGGAACGCCAGGAAAAGTCCGAGCACGTGTTCGGTCGTTGACGCCCCTCACCCTTCCTGTCCGGGCACGATCCGGTGCCCGGTCATTCCGAATCCCTGGAGGTACCATGAAACGTCTTCCCGTCACCGTCCTCTCCGGCTTTCTCGGCGCCGGCAAGACCACACTGCTGAACAACATCCTGCACAACCAGTCGGGGCTGCGCGTCGCGGTCATCGTCAACGACATGAGCGAGGTCAACATCGACAGCGCCCTGGTGCGCGGCGGCCAGGATGCCGTCACACGTACCGATGCCCGCATGGTCGAGATGACCAACGGCTGCATCTGCTGCACGCTGCGGGACGACCTGCTGGTGGAGGTGCGCCGCCTCGCCGAATCCGGGCAGTACGACTACCTGGTCATCGAATCCACCGGCATTTCCGAGCCCATGCCGGTCGCGGCCACCTTCGCCTTTCGCGACGAAGACGGCCAGTCCCTGGACGATGTCGCCCGCCTCGACACGATGGTCACGGTGGTGGATGCAGGTGCCCTGCTGCAGGACTACGCGTCCAGCGATTTCCTGGGCGACCGCGGCGAATCCCTGGGGGAGGAAGACGACCGTACCGTCGTTGACCTGCTGGTGGATCAGATCGAGTTCGCGGACGTCATCGTCCTGAACAAGGTGGATCGCCCGTCGCCGGAACAACTGGATACCGTCCGCAGCGTCGTGCGCGCCCTTAACCGGGACGCCAGAATCATCGAAACCACACACGGCCAAGTCGCGCCGGAGTCCCTGCTGGGCACCGGACGCTTCGACTTCGACCGCGCGTCCCAGGCCGCCGGCTGGGCCCAGGAAATGATGGGTGGACATACCCCGGAGACCGAGGAATACGGCATCTCCAGCATCGTTTACCGCGTCAATCGGCCGTTCCACCCGGAGCGCTTCTTCG
>SKNJ01000308.1 GCA_007120575.1 Thioalkalivibrio sp. | reverse complement strand
CCCTGCGCCTCGGGATCGGCTTTGCGCTGATCTTTATCGCGGTGCTGATTGTCGGCGGGATCCTGGGCGTGCTGGCCAACCGCCTGGTGAAGGGCAGCGGCCTGACCGGGACCGATCGTTCGCTGGGCGTGATCTTTGGCCTGCTGCGCGGGGTGCTGCTGGTGGCGGTACTGATATTCCTTGCCTCGCTGACCCTGATGCCGGACGAACCGTGGTGGGACGGCAGCCGCCTGATCCCCGAGTTCGAGCGTCTGGTGGACTGGCTGATTGCCCAGTTGCCGGAGGGCTGGCAGGAACAGATTCATGCATTGCTGGCGGGCGACGAGCCCGTCGGGCAAGCCACCCCCGATGGCGAACAAGCCGCGCCGTAGACTGGAGCCTGGAAGCGTATGTGTGGAGTTGTCGGAATCGTCGGGCAGGGCCCGGTGAACCAGCCGCTTTATGACGCCCTGCTGGTGTTGCAACACCGCGGCCAGGACGCCGCGGGGATCGTGACCAGCGATGCCGACGGTCGCCTGCACCTGCGCAAGGATAACGGCCTGGTCCGGGACGTGTTCCACAGCCAGCACATGCAGACGCTGCTCGGCAATATGGGCATCGGGCATGTGCGCTATCCCACCGCCGGGAGTTCCAGTTCCGCCGAGGCGCAGCCGTTCTACGTGAACTCGCCGTTCGGCATCACGCTCGGGCACAACGGCAACCTGATCAACGCCCGCGAACTGAAACAGGCCCTGTTCGCCACCGATCGCCGTCACATCAACACCGACTCCGACTCCGAAATCCTGCTGAACGTGTTTGCGCAGGAGCTGCTGCGGTTTCTGGATAACGGACTGACCGCCGACTCGGTGTTCAATGCGGTGGAACGCGTGCACCAGCGCGCCGAGGGCGCCTATGCGGTGGTGGCGATGATCGCCGGGCGCGGCCTGCTGGCTTTTCGCGACCCGCATGGCATCCGCCCGATCGTGTACGGCTCGCGTCCGGGCGAGGACGGCCGGGGGCGTGAATGGATGGTTGCCTCGGAGAGCGCCGCGCTGGAGTCGCAGGGCTTCGAACTGGAGCGCGATCTGGCGCCGGGCGAGGCGCTGTTCATCACCCCGGAAGGCGAGGCCGCGACCCGGGTCTGTGCGTCCGAGACCAGCCTGAATCCCTGCATCTTCGAGCATGTGTATTTCGCGCGTCCGGACTCGGTCATGGACAACGTGTTCGTGCACCGCGCGCGCATGCGCATGGGGACCCTGCTGGGCGAGAAGATCCGCCGCATATGGCCGGAGCACGACATCGACGTAATCGTGCCGATCCCGGACACCGGACGCACGGTGGCGCTGGAGATGGCCCACGAACTGGGGATCAAGTACCGCGAGGGTTTCATCAAGAACCGCTATATCGGGCGAACCTTCATCATGCCCGGGCAGACCAAGCGGCAGAAATCGGTGCGCCAGAAGCTGAACGCGATCTCGCTGGAATTCCGCGACAAGAACGTGATGCTGGTGGACGATTCCATCGTGCGCGGGACCACCTCGCGCGAGATCGTGATGATGGCACGCGAGGCCGGGGCAAAGAAGGTCTATTTCGCCTCCGCGGCGCCACCGGTGCGCTACCCGAACGTCTACGGGATCGACATGCCGGCGGCCCACGAACTGATCGCGCATGATCGTGACGAGGCCGCGGTGTGCGAGGCGATCGCCGCCGACCGTCTGATCTACCAGGAGCTGGAAGATCTGCAAAAGTCGGTGCGCCGGGGCAATTCCTCGATCGAGGAATTCGACTGTTCGGTGTTTACCGGCGAATACGTGACCGGGCTGCCACCGGATTACCTCGAGTATCTGGCGGGCCTGCGTGGTGACGGCCTGATGAACACGCCGGTGGCCGGGGAAATCCTGGATCTCGCCAACAAGAAGTAGTGTCCGAGGTGGACTTGCCCAGTCTCGAATGGATCAAACCGCTGGTTCGGGCCGCCCAGGCCCATGTGCCGTCCGCGGCCGGGCTGCCGGTGGTTGTGGTACGGGTGGACGAGCAGCGCCTGTACCTGTGGGACGCCGGCTGGGTCACCGATATCTATGATATCTCCAGCGCCTGGCGCGGGGTGGGCAGCGAGGAGGGGACGTACCGCACGCCGCTGGGCCTGCACCGGGTCGCCGAGCGGCATGGCAGCGGGGCACGTCCGGGGACCATCTTTCGCGCGCGGGCCAGCACCGGGCGGGTCGCGCGCATCCTGACCGGTGCCGGCGAACGCAGTCCCGAGGACAACATTACCTCGCGTATCCTGTGGCTGGAGGGACTGGAACCCGGCCGCAACCGTGGTGGCTCGGTGGACTCCTTCGCACGCTATATCTACATCCACGGCACCGACGAGGAGGGACGGATCGGCACCCCGGCCTCGGAAGGCTGCATTCGCATGCGCAACGACGACGTGATCGAACTGTTCGACGAACTCCCGCTGGGCGCGCTGGTGCTGATCCTGGAGGGGCCGGACTATGATCCGGCCGGTAGTGTCCCGGTGGAACAGGCCTGATCCGCGCCTTCGGGTTCCCGTGCTACCTTGGGGTGGCTCCTGCCCGTGGCGAGTCCCGAGGCCGTTGCCGGGACGCCGCCAGCCCCGCAATGCCGTTTTGCTCCGGGCCGGCGCCATTCCTGTCGGTTGCCCCGAGAAATCTTTATTAGGTAATCGTGATTTTTGTCTAATCTCTTGCTAGGATAACGGAATTATTCCTGACTAGTGCTGTCAGGAAAGGAGAAGGGATGCATTGCCGCGACGGGATGTCGAGCACGACAGGCAGAAACACGGTTTTTCGGAGGCACAAACGATGAAACTCTCAACCAAGGGTCGCTATGCGGTGACCGCGATGATGGATCTGGCCATCCATGACCGGATTGGTCCTGTGACGCTGGCCGACATCTCGCAATGTCAGGGGATTTCGCTCTCCTATCTCGAACAGCTGTTCGCCAAGCTGCGCAAGGCCGACCTGGTGGAAGGCGTGCGCGGCCCGGGTGGCGGTTACCGACTGGCCAAGCGGGCGGACCAGATCAGCATCGCCAACATCATCACCGCGGTCGACGAATCGGTGGATGTAACCCGCTGCAAGGGCCAGAAGGACTGTCAGGACGGCGAGCGCTGCCTGACCCACGAATTGTGGGACGATCTCAGCCAGCAGCTCTACGACTTCCTGGACGGGATCACCCTGGCGCAGTTTGCCAATCGTCCGGAGGTGCAGAAGATTGCCCGGCGTCAGGATGAACGTCGCGGCGCGCGCCACCACTTCATTTTCCGCAACGACGCGGCCTGACCGGGCCGCTGGCGGCCGGGCGATCGCCCGGACCGCCGACAGGGAACGGGGCTTGCACGGGTTATGCTCGGGCAGGCCCCGTGTTGATTCGGGGCGGGCGCCGGCGCCACCGGGGAACCTCGCGCAGGTTCTGGCGCAACGCGGCGCGATGGGCCGCGCGCGCGGATGCATCGAGGCGAGCGAAGCGCAGCTGATTGTAGTGTTCCACCAGCGCGTCCAGGACCGGGGCGAGTTCGGGTCGCAGGGCGCCAGCCCGGCGTGCCCAGGCATCCGCGGATTCGTGCGGCTGGCGTGCCAGGCGGGCGTCCCGGCGCGCGAGCCGGCGGATGGCGCGGCCGAGCACGCGTTCGGCGAAATCGGGCCGATCACGCAGCCGCCCGCCCCCGAACCAGGCCAGCGCGACTAGCGCCAGTGCACCGAAGCCGGTCGCGAGCGCGATCAGGACGCTGCGCCAGTCGCGCGGGTCGAGACCGAAACGCGCGAACAGCTCGCGCTGGCGTTCCGGGTCGAACGCGAGTACCCAGCTCTCCCAGCGAAAATGCACGGCGTCGCGCCAGTCCCGCAGGTCGAAGCGTACCCGCGCGATCCACGACAGCCCGTCGCGGCGCAGGAAGTCGGGGACATCCTCGTTGCCGGTGTCCAGGAGTCCGCCCAGGCCGGATTCGATGCGCTCCGGGGCGATTGCGGCGGTGGGGTCGACCCGGATCCAGCCCTCGCCGTCCAGCCAGACCTCGTTCCAGGCATGCGCGTCCGCATTGCGTAGTCGCAGGTACTCTCCGCGCTCCATCCATTCCCCGCCCTGGTAGCCGGTGACCACGCGCGCCGGGATCCCGGCCGCGCGCATCAGCACGGCGAACGCGGAGGCGTAGTGTTCGCAATAGCCGGCGTGGGTCTCGAACAGGAAGGCGTCGGTGGTGTCGTCCTGCAGGCGCGGGGGTTGCAGGGTATAGCGGTAAGGTTCGCCGGAGAAACGGCGCAGCGCGGCCTGCACGATCGCGCGGTCGTCGTCGCCATGGGTGGCGCGCCACAGGGCCACCTGGGTGCGTGCGCGGGGCGCGGCCCCGGGTGGCAGGGCCAGGGTGCGTTCGCGTTCTTCCGGTTCCAGGCGCGTGTGGACCGAGCCCGGCGGGGT
>SKNJ01000271.1 GCA_007120575.1 Thioalkalivibrio sp. | reverse complement strand
CAACCTGTCGGCTCATTGCCAAGCCGCGGGGCGGTCGACCGGCAGATGGCCTTCTTTTCGAGCCACGCCCCGCTTGGCGGTCTGGCGATTCTCAGTCTTCATCGTCGACGTCGTCCTCTGCACTGCCGAGGCGCATTGCCTCGAGCGAGAGCTCGTTCACATCAAAGCCATAAACGATGATGACGTCAGGGACGGCCAGATGCATGAGACCTGCCTGCTTGTAGATGAACCAGGATGCCTTGGTCGCCGGTAGCGAGATGCCGATGCTCGGGTCTCGATGGAGATGCCAAAGGGCCGCATCGACAGCTTCCTGATGCCTATTGTTGGCCGCGCCCGTTTCGATCATCTCCAACAGCTCATTGCTCCGGCCGGCAGGCGTGACGCCGTCGCGCGGGTGCAGCACCCGCATGGCCCAGTCGATATCAGCCGCAAGGATGTCGCCTGGACGGCCGGCGAAGACGGTGAAATAGGGCAGCACCTCACCGATCTGCGCTGCCTGCCAAACGCGGTCGTGCGCGGTCTGATCGGCAATCGAGCCCCGCGAATCGAGACAGACGACGCGGGTTACCGACTCGACGACACTGATCTCTTCGGGCCTGAAACGGGTGAGGTCAGGGCGTTGGATCGCGAACAGAAGATCGAATCCACCACTTCGGTCGGCGAGACGCCGCGCGATGACGCCGTCCTTCTCCAGCTCGGCCAGCATGGGCTGCAACGGACGCGCCTGGGGCCCTGTTTGCTGGCGAATATAGGTGGCGCCGGTGATCGGGCGGCCTGATTCCAGAAAGATGCTGCGATCACTGTACCATAGGACGAGATTAAGATGATGTATCCCGAGCGTGCGTGGATCCTCGCAGATCCAGCAGACATAATGGACCAGCGCGCGGAAGCGATCACGATCGAAGCGCTCTTTCATCGAGACTCTGGGGCGAATAAATGGAACTGGGCGGGCGGGTTTCATTCGTTGCTGACCTTGTTTATCTCTGCCTACTTTTCGTATTATTGGCTTGACGTGTTGCTCTCGATCGACACTCGCCCTCAAAATCGGTGTGTCAGCGCCAGCCGCGCGGTTACATCAGCCGCATCGTCGGTGACTCCGATGCCAACACCGAGATCGAGCAAGATATTGTTCGGCAAGACAACCGCACCACCGAGATTGAGAACACCCTCCGTCTTGTCCGAACCATTGATCTTGCTGTTGTCGACTTCGGCCTCGCCGGTGAAGCTAAGACCAAAGCCGGTGCGCAGTGAGACGCCGGGTCCAGCCGCGAGGATCGCCGTAATGCCGAGATCGACGCTATCGCCCGGGTCGATATCGAAACCCTGCTTGGTGTCCTTCAAATTGGCCGTGTAGCCGACGCTGCCCACAACCACCACCGGGTCGAGCGCCTTGACCGCGGTCAGCCGGCCGCCGATACCATGAAAGCCCGTGCCCAAGGGCAGCTTGCCGTCGCTGCCGAACGAATCGTCGCCGGTGGGCGCCCGATAGCGCAGCTCGGCGATCAAGTCTGGCACCCAGCCGCTTTCCCTAAAGATCTGGTGCGACAGCGCGACCTCGATGTCCCCCAGACCATGCTCGCTGCTGCTGTTGCTGCTGTTGCCGAATGAGGATTCTTCGCTGACTCTGAGATAAGGTACCCGGACTTCCGCTTGGCTCCGCCACGGCAAGCCGATGCGCGCGGTCAGCGCCCCTTCCAGGCGCGTCAGGTCGGCGCTGTGGGCGAGCACCTGGCGTTGGCCACCCTGGTCGAGGATCAGCAGGCCGTTGGCCCCTTTGTAGGCGTACTTGATCTCGGGTTGCAGCTCGACGGTCCAGGGAGGCAGCAATAGACCACCGGTTTCCACGAGGACGCGATTGAGCGCGTCGAGCTGCGGATCGCTGGCGTCATCGTTCTCGCCGCCGCTGCCCGTCGCACCGACCGGCGCACCCTGCCCACCGACGATGCCGTCCAGCTCGATTTCGGACAGCTTTGAGCCGGCCGTATGCGAGACCAAGCCGAGCTCGCGCAGCAGGTCGAGCATCGCTTCGCGCATGATCGCGTCGGTGTCCTCGTCCGAGGGTACCAGCGATCGCGTGTCGGGCGTTGTGCGTGCGCTGAGCTCAGTGCTTGGCAGCGTCAGTGGCAAGGTCGCCGCCGGGGTCACCACCGTGCCGCTCACCGCTGGATCGATGGTGCCAAGGCGGCTGGCATAGGTCAGCGCGAGCGTTTCGGCTTTCGGTCGGGCCGGCCGGTTCAGTGCTGTGGTCCGCATTGTTGGGGGCTCCTCGACCGTCCCTTCGGGCAACGCCGCGAGCGCTGGTTCGATGATCGTCTGGAGCTGGGCGTAGCCGAGCGCGCCACCCTGGATGAGGACGTACCAGAGCGATAGCGACGACACGACGGGCAAGAGCAGTCGGACCGGTCGTGGCCATGGCTTCAGCGCCGCGACCATCGCGGTTCCTGACGTGCTGTTCTGGCTCATGGCACCCTCCATTCTTCACAGTTCAGTGCATTGCCGCGCGCACCACCTCGGGCGGCACCACGAGGAGATCGGCGTCCTGCAACGCGAGCAGGTTTTCGTGTGGCGGCTGGTCCGGGCGGCGGACAACGAAGGCAATCTGTCCCCGCCACACGTCGAGAAAGTGAGGAACGAGCATCGTCCTGTTGCCGTAAGCCGAATCGGCCAGAACGGCGCGGCCGGCGGCGAGGCCCCGAAACACGACGAAATGGTCGTAGTCGTAGATCCTGATCGGGACGATGGCGGGGGCCAGATCGACGAGGTCGGCCAGGCCGACATCGCCATAACCCTCACCAGCGTATCCGCGGCTTTCGAGGAATCGTTTCAGATCCAATAACGAGAAACCCAGACGCTGCTTGACGAGCTCGGTGTCGGTCGCTCGCAGCATCGCCATGGCGATGTCGCGCTCGGGAATCGGATCGCCGTGCTGGAAGGCGAGAATGGTGGCGAGGGATGCGGCCCCGCAGCTGAGGTCCCACTCCTGCAGCACGACCCGCTCCTGGCGGATCTCCAAGAACGAGCGGACATGCTTGGCGTAGCCGTCGTCGGGCTCGGCCCGCATCGGGCGCGCGGAAAGGGCGAGCGGCAGAGCGGCGCCGCCGATCAGCACTGCGCGGCGATGCAGCTTGCCGGATCGGGAGTGTGCACTCATTGGAGGCCCAATGCGCCGCGCAGCTCGGCTGCCCAGGGGACCCAGATGGGTGGCATGGGCGCTCCGGCCGCGTCGCCAGCGAACGGCGAGCCCATTTGCGACGGCGCGAAAACTGTCGGACCACCGATCGATCCGGCCAGCGGTCCGTCGAGGAACACGGGCCCCATGCTGCCGACCTGATTGGTCGGCTGCAGGTTGATGATCGTGTCGACATTGATGTTCGCCACCGCGTCGGCACTGATGTTCTGCGAGTGGACGCCGGTGGCGACCGCGTTGTTGTTGTTGTGGACGACAACGACCGGCATCACGACATAGACGTCGAATAGGCCGCCGGTCACTTCGCCGAGATCACTGTCG
This sequence comes from Thioalkalivibrio sp., assembly GCA_007120575.1. Lineage (GTDB taxonomy): Bacteria > Pseudomonadota > Gammaproteobacteria > Ectothiorhodospirales > Ectothiorhodospiraceae > Thioalkalivibrio. The sequence continues at coordinate 913 of SKNJ01000271.1, read as the reverse complement.
CTGAGCGGGCGTGGCTCCGCCAGACCGGCAGCGGGACAAAGCAGGGCGGCGGCGAGCAGCAGCGGTGACATACGCATGGTCTATCGCTCCGGTAATGCGGTCTGGGCGGGCAAATGACGAAGAGGAAGGAGGCGCTCCCCCGACGCAGGACCGAGGGAGCGCACATCGAGTGCCATGCCCGTGATCAGTTCACGGGGGGCAGGCCCGCGGTGAAGTTCGCGGTAGCGTTGGCGTGACCGAAGCCGTTCACGTTGCTGGCCAAGGCGGCAACGACCGCATTGGTGTTGATCGCCAAGGCGCCACCAATCTGATTGGTGACATCGACATCGCTGACGATCTCGGTCGGGGTGAGGATCATGTTGGTGACCCCGATGTTGATGTCGATTGGTCCGGGGCCGAAGGCGATACCCGCCGCGACGTCCCCGAGCTTGGCCTCGTCGAGCTTCACCGGTTCGGCCGAAGCCGCTCCGGTGAGCGCTGCGACGACGGCCGCAGCACCGAGCAATGCTCGCATGAGTCTACTCCTTTTAGGTAAGAACCGGTCAGGATTCGACTCAGTTGATCACGCCGGAAACGTTCGCCGAGCCCGTGCCCATCGCCGAGACGCCGTTCGACCACAGGCCGGTGGCGTAGTTGGTGTTGGCGCTCATTGCCGACAGGTCCTGGGTGATGTTGCGCACGTTGTTGACCGTATCGGTGGTCGTCTTCGTGCTCTGGCTCGCCATCAGCGACCACATGGTCGAGGTCGATGAGTCGAGGTTGAGGCCCGCGGCCACATCGCCGAGGATGCTGTCGTCGAGCTTCTGGGGCTCGGCGAGTGCGGCGCCGGACAAGAGGCCGAACGCGGCGACGCCAAGAAGGAGCTTCTTCATCGTTACTCTCCACAGTTTGGTTGATACGGACGAAGAGATAT
>SKNJ01000069.1 GCA_007120575.1 Thioalkalivibrio sp. | reverse complement strand
TCCATGGCCACGTCTCTCAAGATCGACGACACACTGAAAGCGCGCGTCCAGCAACTGGCCAGTCAGCGCCGTCGCTCGCCGCACTGGATCATGCTCGAAGCCATCCAACAGTACGTCGAACGCGAGGAAGCCCGCGAGCGCTTCAAGCAGGAAGCCTTGGCATCCTGGGCAGCGTACAAGGAAACCGGACGCCACCTAACCGGCCAGGAAGTTCGGGCCTGGTTGAGCACCTGGGGCAGCGATGACGAAAGGACAGTGCACGAGTGCCACGAGTAATCGTTACCGAAGGCGCTGCCGTAGGCTTGAAGCCCTGCCGGCAGTTTCTGGTCGCGAAGGTCCCGGAAGCCGCCCGGCGGGCCGGCCAAGCCATCGAGCGACATTTGCTGCTGCTGGAGAGCGCCCCCGACATTGGCCGGCCGCTCCCGGAAACGCCTGAGCTGCGCGAGCTGATCATTGCCTTCGGGGACTCCGGATACGTGCTCCTGTACCGCCACGAACGCGCCGACGATACGCTCTATGTCCTGGCGTTTCGGCACCAAAAAGAAGCCGGCTACTGAGAGGATACAGCGGCTCGGGCATCGAGGCTGGAAGCCGCTGCTACGCGTATTGTTTCGGCAGGTGGTGGGCCTGGCTCTTGTGCAGGCCGCGCCCTGCCCTCACTCATCCCCAAACCGGACCGGCTCCCGGTCGGGGACGCGCCGGGCTGGGGTGGCCATGTACACTGACCACGCCTCGGTGTCCTTCGCGAGCGTCACCCCCACCCCGGCGACGGAGCCTTCGCCCATCGTCACGTTCGGCAGGATGGTGGCGGCCACGCCGACGAAGGCATCGCGCTTCAGGTGGACCTTGCCGCGGATCACCTGCCGCTGGTCCGCGCGCACCATCGGCCCGCCGGCGCGGGTGCCGTCTTTCAGCGCCTCCGTGGAGGTGATCAGGTTCGCGTTCGTGGCCACCCCCACGTAGTCCTCGATCTCCAGGTCGCCCCCGCCGCTCACGAACACGCGCGGCGCCAGGTGCACGCGGCGCCCGATCTTCGCGGTCTTGCTCATGATGATCACGCCCTTGTCGACATACGAGAACTCGCCGATCGTGACCCCCTTGGGATACGCGAAGAACACGTTCTGGTCGATGAACACGTTCGACCCCATGCCGCCCAGCTTGCCGCGGTAATACAGCGCGCGCAGGTACATCCCCGGGAAATGCGGCAGCCCGCGCAGGTTCGTCACCAGCGCGTACACCAGGCCGGCGTACACCGGGATCGGCAGGCAGAGGATCAGCGTCGCCAGCCGCTCGAGTAGCGCCAGCGGCACGTACACCACGGGCAGCCGCAGCCACTTCTCCAGCCACACGAAGACCCGCGACGCACGCCCGTTTTCCCGGATCGCCACCTCGTTGATGTGGCGGAACATGCGATGGTCGAAAACCGGTTTCATCCCTCGCCCCAACCCTCAGGCTGTACTGCCGGCATCCACGGTCAGCGTGGTTCCGGTCACGGCCGCGGCCTTCTCGCCCAGCAGGTACACCACCGCGTGGGCCACGTCCTCCGGCCGCGCCAGCCGGCCGAGCGGGCTGCGCCGGCGGATCGCCGCCAGCTTCTCGCCCTCCAGCCCGGCCGTCATGTCCGTCTCCATGTACCCCGGCGCCACGGCATTCACCGTGATGCCCGCCTTGCCCACCTCGCGGGCCAGCGAGCGGGTGAAGCCGATCAGAGCCGCCTTCGAGGCCGCGTACACGGAGAGCCCGCTGAAGCCCGTCGTCGCGATGATCGATGCGATGTTCACGATCCGCCCGCCGCGTTCGAGCAGCATCGGGCGCAGAAAGTACTTCGCGAGCAGGATCGGCGCCTCGACGTTGATCCGCAGAAGCTCGTGGATCTCGCGTTCGTGCTGCGTCGCCAGCACTCCGTCGTGGCCAACCGCGGCGTTGTTCACCAGCGCCCAGGGCCGCCCGAACGCGTTCACGATCTCCCCGACCAGCCCGTGAATGCCGCCCAGTTGCGCGAGGTCGAAGGCGACGAACTCCACACAGCCGGGAAACGCCTCGCGCAGGCGGTCCAGTTCCGCCGTCGGCTTGCGCGCGACCGCAACCGCCCGGTACCCCTCGGCCGCGACTGCGCGCACGATCGCAAGCCCCAGGCCCCGCGTACCCCCCGTCACCACGACCGTCTTCACCGCGCCACCCGATCCGCCTTGCCGGCCGGCGTCACGTCGAGCGTCTCGACAAAGCGAATCACCGCCGGCACCTGCCACGCCGGCAGCGTCGCGCGCGCATGCCGCTGGATCGCCTGCCGCAACGCCGGCTGGTCCGCCCCCGGCGCCGCCAGCACCTCGGCGGCGACCAGGTTGCCGAGGATGCTGCTCCGCGCCGCCTGCACCCGCACATCCCACACGCCGGCCAGCTCCCGCAGGCAGAGTTCAACCTCCTCCGGCTGCACCTTGTTGCCTCCAACATTGATCGCGCCGGACGCGCGGCCCCGGAACACCACCCGGTCGCCTGCCACCGCGACCCGGTCCTCGGTGTCGAGATAGCCCTCGGGATCCGTGCGCCGGCCCACCTCCTCGCCCCCCGCCCGGAGCGGCGCGCGAATCAGCAGATGCCCCCGCGCGTCGATCCGAAGCCCCACCGGCGCCGCCGGATCGTCCAGCCAAGCGGCCGGAAAACCGGCACGCCCGTCCTTCACGCTGAACCCCGTGCCCGCCTCGGTGGAGGCGTAGATGTGGGTGATCCGCGCCTGCGGGTACCGGGAACGCAGCGCGTCCAGGATTGCCTGGTCCACGATCTCGCCCCCCAGGGTGATCTGCCGCAGATCGCAATGGTCGAGGCGCCCGTCCATCAGCAGGCGGCGCCAGAGCGAGGGCGTGCCCGACAGCGCGTTCACCGGATGGCGCAGCAGCGCCGCCACCTGGCTTTCCAGGTCGCTGGCCTGCGCCACCACCAGCGGCGAACCGGAGAGCAGCGCCTGCAGGGTGACCTGAAGCCCGGCAAACCGCGCCGGGTCGTACAACAGGCCCCAGGTGAAGGCCGCGGCGCGATCCGTGCCGCGCACCACCGTCCGCGTCAGCGAAGCCAGCGTGTGCGAGACGAGCTTGGGCACGCCGGTCGTCCCCGAGGTCGCGAGCAACCACGCGGTGGGCCCGGGCTCGGCGGCCACGCCGGCGGCATCCCATCCCCGCATCTCGAGCCGCCCGCTCTCGGACAGCACCGCATTGCAGCGGCCGGCGGCCAGCAGCGAATCCCGCGCGGACGCATCGAGCGACGCCGGAAGCGGCAGCAACCCCTCGACGCGGCCGTCCAGCGCCGTGACCGCTTCCACGAAACGAAGCGGAGAAAGCCCGTCCAGCGCCACGCGCAGGCCCGCGTGCAGTTGCGGGCCCCAGGCCGCTGCGCGCGCGAGCAGCTCCGCCCGTGTCACGACCCCGTGTTCCGCGAGCAGGCACGCCCCCTCCGGGTCCAGTTCGCGCAACACCTGCTGAATCGAGCGATCCATTACGGTGCGAAGCGCTCGTACACCGCGACGAACTCGCCGAGCGTCTTCGGATACACCGGCTCGTCCATCAGCGTGAACGGGTCGTAGCCCAACTCCTCTTCCAAGCGCGCGACCAGCACCGCGAACCCCAGCGAGTCCAGGCCGGATTGCAGCAGGACGGTGTCGTCCTGAAGATCCGCGATCAGCGGCAGCCCGTATTCGGCGCCGATGTCTTGCATCACCTCAGTGATTCTGTCTTTCATCGAGGACTCCGAACCTGATCGACACCCGGCGAAATCACAGTTCCAGCCGCGGGACCGATGGCACTCCCGGCGGGAATTCGATCATCAGATAGTCTTTCGGCAACTCGGCCACGACGCGATAATCCGCCACGGCCCGATGCGCCCGCACTGTTGCCGCATTGTGCTGGCTAATGGTCGAACGCACCCGAAAGCCCGCCACGGACGCCTGCCAGTACAGGTAATGGACGAGGAACCGTCCCAGTCCACGGCCCTGCAACGACGGCGCGACCAGCAGTCCGATGAAGGCCGAACCGGTCGGCGATAGCCGCAACAACCCGTAGGCATTCAACCGCCCTTCGACGAACAGCCCATAGGTCATAAACGCTCGGGACCCCAGCACGCGTTCCACCGCGGTCGCGTCGAAATCATGCGGGTGGAAAAACTGCAGATGATCCTCAGGCATCGCGGCCAGAAAACCGGCGAGCATGGCCGCATCCCCCTCCCGGAGCGGCCGAATCTCTGCGGGATGCCCCGAAACCGTTCCGACCAGCGTTGCGCGGCCCAGCGCCCGCTCCCGCCGTCGCCCGTACCGCAGGACGGTAACCGCCCTCGCGAGCCCAGCTATCGGGCGGAACAGACCGGGAAACCGGTGCTTGATCAGGTAGGCGAGGCGTTCCACGAGGGCCCTGGCTCTTGGTCGTGATGGCTGGACGGCGCATGG
>SKNJ01000063.1 GCA_007120575.1 Thioalkalivibrio sp. | reverse complement strand
GGCGCTGGCCCGCTATATCGCGGCGAAGGGATCCATCACTATCGACGGCACCAGCCTGACCGTAAACCGGGTGGACGGCGCGGAGTTCGAGGTAAACATCATCCCGCATACCCGCGAACTGACTCGCTTTGCGGTGTATGGCCCGGGCACGCGGGTGAACCTGGAGGTGGATCTGATCGCCCGCTACCTGGAACGCCTGATGCTGGGCGAGCGCGCCGCCGAACCCGACGCCGGGGGCCTGGCGCGTGACGACCTTTCCGAGACCTGGCTGGCCGAGCAGGGTTTCCCCAATCACTCCGGCCCGCGCGACTGAAGCGCGGGCTCGTGTATCCCCGAAGGACTCGCACCTGATGGAATTTTCCGATACCGAAACCATCCTCGAAGAACTGCAGGCCGGGCGCATGGTGGTCATCGTCGACGACGAGGATCGCGAGAACGAGGGTGACCTGCTGATGCTGGCCTCGCACGTGCGGCCCGAGGACGTGAACTTCATGGCCAAGTACGGCCGTGGCCTGATTTGCCTGACGCTGACCCGCGAGCGCTGCAAGCAGCTCGCGCTTCCGCTGATGGTGACCGACACCAACGACGTGCACGGTACGAACTTCACCCTGTCGATCGAGGCCGCCGAGGGCGTGACCACCGGGATCTCGGCCTATGACCGCGCGCATACCATCCGCACCGCGGTGGCGCCCAACGCCCAGCCCGGGGACATCGTGCAGCCCGGTCATGTGTTCCCGCTGATGGCGCAGCCGGGCGGGGTGATCGTGCGCGCCGGGCATACCGAGGCTGGTTGCGACCTGGCCCGCCTGGCAGGCGCCGAACCGGCCGCGGTGATTGTCGAGATCCTCAACGAGGACGGCAGTATGGCCCGGCGCCCGGACCTCGAGCGCTTTTGTGCCGAGCACGGCCTGAAGATGGGTACGATCGAGGACCTGATCCGTTATCGCATCGAGAACGAGAAGACCGTGACCCGGCTGTCCGAGCACGCATTCCCGACCACGCATGGCGAATTCCGGTTGATCGCGTTCCAGGACGAGGTCGATCATCAGGTGCATTTCGCGCTGGTGTGCGGCGAGCCGAATCCCGAGGCCCCGACCCTCGTGCGGGTGCATCTGGAGAATACCTTGCAGGACACGCTCGGCTATGCCGGCCCCGATCGCGGCTGGCCACTGGACGATGCGCTGCGGCGGATCGCCGAGGCCGGGGAAGGGGTGGTTGTGGTGCTGCGCAAGGATGAAGGGGCCGAGGCGCTGATCCAGCGGCTGAATCAGCTGGGCGAGCCACCGGAGGAGGAGCGGGGAGGCCGCGAGAATTCGGCGGAATGGCGGATGTACGGTATTGGTGCGCAGATCCTTGCGGATTGCGGGGTGGGGCGTATGCGGCTGATGTCGGCACCGAAGCGTTTTCACGGGCTCGGGGGCTTCGGGCTCGAGGTGGTGGACTACGTCCACGAATAGCGGTTCGCCGCGCCTGTCCAGTCGCTGGCTAGGCCCGGTTCATCTTCAGGTGTTTACGTGCCTTCGTCCTGGCAGGTGGCCGGGACGGGGCCACCGTAAACACCGGATGCCGAACCAGGACCAGCCACCCCGGGGCAGGCGGTAGGACGACGGCACCGGAAACACCAACGCCCGATCCAGGTCCAGCCACCAGGAAAGGCGGCCCGCCGCCCGATTCGTGTGGGCGCGCTCTACCGCGCGGGGCCGCGATGCTACACTAGGCAAACCTTGCAACCCGACCCCGCGGGTCGGCCCGGAGCGGCCACCCCGCCCCCGTCCCAATCGGAACGACACCATGCACGAGATCGAGACCCTGGAAGGCGAGTTCACGGACGTCGCCAACCATCGCTACGGCCTGCTGCTGGCCCGCTTCAACAGCCTGATCGTCGAACGCCTGCTGGAAGGCGCGGTGGATACGCTGAAGCGCCATGGCGCGCAGGACAAGAACCTCACCATTGCCCGGGTGCCCGGTGCCTACGAGCTGCCGCTGGCGGCCCAGGCCATGGCCCGGTCCGGGCGGTATGACGCAGTGATTGCACTCGGCTGCGTGATCCGGGGCTCGACGCCGCATTTCGACTATGTGGCCGGCGAGGCGGCCAAGGGTCTGGCGCAAGTGCAAATGGCCGAGGACCTGCCGATCAGCTTCGGCGTGCTGACGACTGACTCCATCGAGCAGGCGATCGAGCGGGCCGGTACCAAGGCCGGAAACAAGGGCGCGGACGCCGCGATGGGCGCGATCGAGATGGTCAGCCTGATGCGCAAGCTGCGCGCCGGTTCCTGACGGCTGCATGGATGTCCGAATCGACGTGAGTGAACCCCGCAAACCTCAAGCGCAGGACAACGCCAGGCCCGCGGGCGGACGCGGCGGCAAGCGTCCGCGCTCCACGCCCGAGCAGCGTGCGCGCCATGCCCGTTCGGTGGCGCGTCGGCGGGCCATGCAGGCGCTGTACTCCTGGCAGATGACCGGCGCCAATCCGAAGGACATTCTGGCCGAGTTCCGCGAGGATGAGGAACACGCCAAGGCGGATGCCGAGTACTTTCGCGAACTCCTGATCGGGGTCACCCGCGATCGCGAAACGCTGGATGCCCGTATGGAGCCGTATCTGGGGCGACCACTGGAGCAGCTCGACCCGGTGGAGCACGCCCTGCTGTGGCTGGGCCAGTGGGAGCTGGCCGAGCGCATCGAGGTGCCCTACCGGGTGGCGATCAACGAGGCGGTGGATCTGGCCAAGCGCTTCGGCGCCGAGCAGTCGCATCGCTACATCAATGGCGTGCTGGATCGTCTGTCCGCGGACCTGCGTGCCCCCGAACGCTCCGGCCCGCGCTGAAACGCGGCCGGCCGTCCCCACCTACCGCTCGATGTCCGGCACCGATTCCGAGTTCGACCTGATCCGGCGCTATTTCGCCGAACCGGCCGCGGCCGCGACAGCCGCCGAGGGACTGCGCCTGGGCATCGGCGACGACGCGGCCCTGCTGGCGGTGCGCCCTGGCTACGAACTGGTGGTTGCCGTCGATACCCTGGTCGAGGGGACCCATTTCTTTCCCGATCATCCACCGGCGAGTCTTGGACACAAGGCACTGGCCGCGAACCTCAGCGACCTGGCGGCGATGGGGGCAGAGCCGCTGGGAGCGCTGTTGTCGCTGGTCCTTCCGGGGGTGGACCATGCCTGGCTGAAGGGCTTCAGTCAGGGGTTCCTGGCACTGGCCGGAGAAGCAGGGGTCCCGCTGGTGGGGGGGGATACCAACCGTGGACCGCTCGCGATCAGCGTGACGGTGCTGGGCGAGGTTCCCGCGGGCCAGGCACTGCGGCGCGGCGGCGCGCGGCCCGGGGATCGCCTGGTGGTGAGTGGTGCGCTCGGCGGTGCCGCCGCGGGCCTCGCGCACGAGACGCATCGGCGCACGCGAGGCGAGGCACCCGCGGATTCCGGCAACACGGCTTGCGCGCGTCTGTTCTGGCCGCCGGCACGGCTGGGCGTGGGCCGTGCCCTGCGCAATCGCGCGCGCGCCGCTATCGATATCTCCGATGGCCTGCTGGCCGATCTGGGGCATCTGTGCGCGGCTTCCGGTTGCGGGGCGCGGGTGGAGTGGCCGCAGGTGCCGCTGGATCCGCTGCTGGAGGGGATGGCCGAGCCCGAGGCGCGCGCCTGTGCCCTGGCCGGCGGCGAGGACTACGAGTTGCTGTTTGCGCTGCCATCCGACGAGCCCCTGGATCTGCTGGCGTTCAGTGTGGATGCCCCGCTGACGGTGATCGGCGAGATGACCGAAGGCGACGAGGTCACGATCGTGGATGCCCGTGGCGCGCGGCTGGAACCCGGCCGCGCGGGTCACGATCATTTCGCCGGATAGCGAGAAACGAAGGGGAGTCATGGCCAGGAACAAGACCACGCACAGGGGCGCGTCCGCGAAGCCGCAAATGCCGTCGGCGAAGACGGTGTTCGGCGATCCGATTCACCTGCTGGCCTTCGGGTTCGGCAGCGGCTTGTCGCGCTGGGCACCGGGTACCACGGGCTCGCTGGGTGCGCTGGTGCTGTACTTCGCCATCATGAATTTCCCGGAATGGGCGTATCTCGCGGTCACCGTGGTGGTGACCATGGTCGGGTTCCATATCTGTGGCGAGAGCGCGCGCAAGCTCGGCGTGCACGACCACCCCGGGATCGTCTGGGACGAGTGGGCCGGGATGCTGATTACCCTCGCGTTTGCCCCGGCCGGGCTGCTGTGGGTGGTGGTGGGTTTCCTGCTGTTTCGGCTGTTTGACATCCTCAAGCCCTGGCCCGCGCGCTATTTCGATCAGCAGTGGCATGACGGCACCGGCATTGTGATGGATGACGTGGTGGCCGGTATTTATGCGGGGTTCTCGCTGGTGATCCTCGGCGCCTTGTTCCAGCAGTTGGTTGTCCAGGGCTAGCCCGGATGTTTCATGAATTGCACGCGCCCTCGC
>SKNJ01000303.1 GCA_007120575.1 Thioalkalivibrio sp. | reverse complement strand
TGCACTACATGGATTTCGGGCAGCGCGGCACCGCCGCTCGGGGCCCGGGCGGCGCAACCGCTCAGCAGCACCCCCAGCAGACCCGCAATGATCAGCGCCGGCAGCGTGCGCGCAATCACGGGCGCCTCACTCCAGCCAGAGCATGATGGCCAACCCGCCGACCAGCAGAACCACCCCGGCCCAGCCGATCCGCTCCATATAGGGTCGCAGATGTGCCTCCGCGCGCGGCCCGGCCCATGCCATGAACAGCGCGACCAGAAAAAAGCGAAACCCGCGGCCGACCAGCGAGGCCACCACAAACGGCAGCAGGGGCATGCTCAGCGCACCGGCAGTCACCGTGAACAGCTTGTAGGGGATCGGCGAAAATCCGGCCACCAGGACCACCCACACACCCCAGGTCGCGAACCACGCCTCGGCGCGCTCCAGCTCCTCGCCGTGGCCCAACCCCTCCAGCCACGGGCCGACCCATTCGAACGCCAGCCAGCCGATCACATATCCGAACAGTCCGCCCAGCACCGAGAATACCGTGGTCAGGGCAGCCAGGCGCCAGGCCGCGCGCGGCCGCGCCGCCGCCATCGGCGCCAGCATCACGTCCGGCGGGATCGGGAAGAAGGAGGATTCCGCGAACGACAGTCCGGCCAGGTAACGCGGCGCATAGCGATGCCGGGACCAGCCCATCACGCGGTCGTACAGGGGTTCGAAAAGCCTCATTGCACCCCTCGTCGCCCGCCATCATCGATCGCCACCATTTACCGGGCCCGCACCGGCGCGCCAGGACTCGGCGTGCGCATCACTGCTCGGCCCCCGAGAGCATCGGTACGAACATCACCGCATCCAGCACGTCGCGTACGAACGCATCCGGCGTGTGGGTATAACGCACCAGCAACTGCCGGCCATCGGCACCCTCCACCGGCGCGACCAGGCGGCCACCCGGTGCCAGTTGCACCAGCAGGGGCTCCGGCACCTCGCGCGGTGCGGCGGTAAGGATGATGCCATCGTACGGGGCGCGCTCCGGCCAGCCCTCCGCGCCATCCCCGTGGCGCAGGTTGACGTTGTTGATGCCCAGTCGGCTCAGCAGTTCGCGCGCCTCGCGACTCAACGCCTGGATGCGCTCGATCGAATACACCCGCTCGACGATCTGCGCCAGCACCGCCGCCTGGTATCCCGACCCCGTACCGATCTCCAGCACCGTGCGTACCGGTCCACCCTCCAGCAACGCCTCGGTCATGCGCGCCACGATGAACGGCTGCGAGATGGTCTGGCGATGCCCGATCGGCAGCGCGATATTCTCGTAGGCGCGGTGGCTCAGCGCCTCCTCGACAAACAGGTGACGGGGAACCGAACGGATCGCCTCCAGCACTCGCGGGTCCCGGATGCCCTGCTGTTCGAGCTGGCGTACCAGGCGATCGCGGGCCCGCTGCGAGGTCAGGCCGGCCCCCCCGGCGTCAGCCGGCATGATGACTCCCCGGGGTCGCCCCCTCCAGCCAGCGGCCCACCGTGTCGATGGCGTCGAACCGGGTCAGATCCACCTGTATCGGGGTCACCGACACGTAGCCCTCGCGCACCGCATTGAAGTCGGTGCCCGGACCCGCATCCTGCTCGGCGCCGGCCGGTCCGACCCAGTAGATCCGCCTTCCACGCGGATCCTCGGCAGCGATCATCGGCTCCGCCCGGTGCCGATGTCCCAACCGGGTCGCCTGCACCCCACGGATCTCCGCATGCGGCAGATCGGGAACGTTCACATTGAGGATGGTGGCAGCCGGCAACGGCACCCGGCCGACCCGGTCCAGCAGGTCCAGTACTACCCGGGCGGCGGCATCGTAGTGGCGGAACTCCGTGCCCACCAGCGACACGGCAATCGCCGGCAGTCCGAGAAAGCGCCCCTCCATCGCCGCGGCCACGGTACCGGAATACAGCACGTCGTCACCCATATTGGCGCCCGCATTGATCCCCGAGATCACCACGTCCGGTTCGTGTTCGAGCAGACCGGTGATCGCCAGATGCACGCAATCGGTGGGCGTGCCGTCCACCTGCACATCCCCGTTCTCGTGACGCCGCGCGCGCAGCGGGCGCACCAGCGTCAGGCTGTTGCTCGCGCCGCTGCGGTCACGATCGGGCGCGACCACCTGCACCTCCGCCGTGCGGCGCAGGTGAGCAGCCAGGCACTGGATGCCCGGGGCGTGGATTCCGTCGTCATTGCTTACCAGGATGCGCATGCGGGACCGGGGCCATGGAAAGGCCTCTAATATACTGGAAACAGTTAAGAGCGAACGCCGGCCAGGGAGACGCTGATCGCGCCCGCCCCCCGAAAAGTGCGAGTATCCTGCCATGAACTCCGGCGATGATCCCAACGATTTCGAGGAATTCCTGCGCGCGGTGGGCGAAGTGCGGCGGGTACAAAGTGATCGCGCCGAGGTTCGCCCCCCGCGCCCCTCGCCCCGCGCCACCAAACGCCAGGAAGACGAAGCCGCCGCTCATGCCGACTGGCTCAGCGACCCGATCGGCGCAGCGGACCTCCAGCCCGGGGACGAGCTGCGCTTCGCGCGCCCGGGGATCAGCCAGCGCGTGTTTCGCAAGCTGCGTGGCGGCCACTACCGCATACAGGACGAGCTCGACCTGCATGGCCTGTTCGCGGACGAGGCGCGGCGTGCGCTGGGCGGGTTCCTCGACCTCGCCCGCGACGAGGGCAGTCTGTGCGTGCGCGTGATCCACGGCAAGGGACTGCGCTCGCGCCAGCAGGGACCGGTCCTCAAGGGACTGACCGACCACTGGCTGCGCCAGCGCGACGACGTCCTTGCGTTCTGCTCCGCACTGCCCGCGGACGGGGGAACCGGCGCCGTCTACGTCCTCCTGAAGCGCCCCCGCGCCCGCCGCTGACCCCGCGCGGCCGGCCAACATATGGGGGATCGAATTTTCCGGCATTCTGCACTAGACTGACGTGAACTGCCCCTCGGTCCACAGTGACATGTGGCGTTGGAACCGGGGGGTTGCAATTCTCGTCGTCTCGGAGCACGATTTGTACATGTCCTGTACAGATCATATACGCAACGGACACTGCACTGTGAGGTCACGTCATGCACTACTGGAAGCTTGCCCCCCTGGCCCTGGCCACCCTGGTCACTGGTTTCGCCAGCACCAACGCCACCGCCGACACGCCCACGCTGAGCCAGCAAGAGATTCAGGAGCGCTCCGCAGCAAGCCGCGAAGTCATAAAGCGCTTTGCGAGCACCCTGCAGGGTGAGTTGCAGGCTGCGATGAAGTCGGGGGGCCCGACCGAGGCCATCCGAGTCTGCAACGAACGCGCACCGGAGATTGCCGCCGACCTGTCCGCCGAGACCGGCATGCAGATCGGTCGCACCAGCCTGAAGCTGCGCAACCCGAACAATTCCCCCGATCGCTGGGAACGCCTGACCCTGCAGGGTTTCGAGGCCCAGCGTGCCGCCGGCACCCCGGCCCCGGACCTGCCGCCGCGTTTCACGGTCGAGCTCGAGGATGGTGAGCCGGCATTCCGGTTCATGGCTGCCATCCCGACCGGCGGCGTCTGCCTGACCTGCCACGGATCCAGCATCGACAGCGATGTCCAGCATGCCCTGGAGCGTCTGTACCCCGAGGATCAGGCGACCGGCTTCAGCGAGGGCGACATCCGCGGTGCCTTCACCATCACCCAGGAAATGTAGCGCCAGCCTCCAGGCGCACCCGGGAAAGGCCGCACTCGTTGCGGCCTTTTTCGTATGGGCAAGCGATAAGTGCGCCCGGCTTCATGCTACCTTTGGCGCCAAAGAATCACTGATCAAGAGGCACATGCCACCCCGGGCCTGCAGGCGCGGCGGCGCTGGCGCCCGGCTGCAAGACAGGCACCAGCGCGGGCGTGTACATTGAGTGCCTCTCTCGACGAGACCGATGCGCGCGTGCGATCCGGGACTGCTCCGCGCGACGTGCCGAACTGCATACCCATGACAAGAACGATCGACGCCGAACTGCTCGCCCTGGCCGTGGATGCCTCCAACGACGGCATCACCATCGCCGAGCGCGAGGGTCACGACAACATCCTGATCTACGTGAACCGTGCGTTCGAGGAACTCACCGGCTACGGCGCCGACGAGATCCTCTACCGCGACTGCCGCTTCCTGCAAAACGACGACAGGGACCAGGAAGGCGCGCGCGAGGTTCGCGAGGCCATCGACGCGAACCGCCCCTGCCGTGTGGTCCTGCGCAACTACCGCAAGGATGGCAGCCTGTTCTGGAACGAACTCTCGCTCACACCCGTGTTCAACGACGCGGACCGACTCACGTATTACATCGGCGTGCAGAAGGACATCACCGACCGGATTGAGGCCGAACAGCGCGCCGAGCGAGCCGAACGGCGCCTTAACCCGGATATTTCATGAATTGCACGCGCCCTCGCTGGTCTCTTGGCCACACAGGGAATTTTCCTCAGTCGGCCG
>SKNJ01000181.1 GCA_007120575.1 Thioalkalivibrio sp. | reverse complement strand
TAGCGACTGGGCCTCTTTGTAGTCGATTCGACTGCTGGGACCGCTGCTACAGGCCGCGAGGGCCAGCACGGCGCTGGCCAGGGTGATGTTACGAAGCAGGGTTGATTGCAATGTGGGATTCCTCTTCGGCTTACAACACGCCGGATTGGTGCAGCGCCTCGCGCACCACGTCGTGGTGGGCGGGCGACAGCTCGGTAAGCGGCAGGCGGATCCCGTTGGGGATCAGACCCATTTGGTTAAGTGCCCATTTGACCGGAATGGGATTGGCCTCGACAAACAGCTTCTGGTGCAGCGGCATCAGGCGCTGGTTGATCGCCTCGGCCTGTTCAAACTCGCCTGCCAATGCCAGGCGACACATCTCGTGCATTGCGCCAGGGGCCACATTCGCGGTCACGGAGATCCCGCCCTTACCCCCCAGGCGCATCAGCCCCAGGGTGGTTGCGTCATCACCGCTGTAGACATCCAGGCGGTCTCCGCAGCGTTCGATCAGATCCTTGCCACGGGTCATATCCCCGGTGGCATCCTTGATACCGACAATGTTCGACACGCTGGCCAGGCGCTCAACGGTATCGTTGTGCATGTCGCAGGCGGTGCGTCCGGGCACATTATAGAGGATCTGCGGGATCGGTACCGCCTCGGCCACGGCGCGGAAGTGACGGTAGAGCCCTTCCTGGGTCGGCTTGATGTAGTAGGGTGTCACCAGCAGGCAGGCATCGGCACCCCCCTTCATCGCGCAGCGGGTCAACTCGATCGCCTCGCGGGTGGAGTTGGCGCCGGTACCGGCGATCACCGGCAAACGCCCGGCGACCCAGTCGACCACCTGGCGGATCACCCGGCAATGCTCCTCCTCGTCGAGGGTGGAGGCTTCTCCGGTGGTACCCGTTACCACTAGCGCATCGGTACCGTTTTGCACATGGAATTCCACCAATTTTTCCAGACTGGCTTCATCCACGCTGCCATCTGCCTGCATGGGGGTAACCAATGCCACCATACTGCCGTGAAACATGCCGCTCTCCAACAGAGAAAAGATCAAACGCGCATACTACTTGGGTGCCCCTGATCTGACAAGAGCGCATTCTCCCCAGTGTTAGCCCATTCCCCTCTGGCCCCTGAGCAGGGAATAGCGCTAGACTGTGGCCCAAACCATACAGCCGCACAGGTCACGCGCATGAACACACCCAACAAGCAGTATCTGGTCGTCTCCGCCCTGGGCCAGGATTGCCCTGGTATCGTCAGCCAGCTGACCCAGCCGGTAACCGAACTGGGGGCCAACATCCTCGATAGCCGCATGAGCATCCTCGGCGGGGAGTTCGCCATCCAGATGATGGTCGAAGGCAGTTGGGATGCCATCGCCAAGCTGGAGAGCCAGCTACCCGCCGTGGCCGAA
Source organism: Thioalkalivibrio sp. (assembly GCA_007120575.1). Classification (GTDB taxonomy): domain Bacteria; phylum Pseudomonadota; class Gammaproteobacteria; order Ectothiorhodospirales; family Ectothiorhodospiraceae; genus Thioalkalivibrio. The sequence goes on along the minus strand of SKNJ01000181.1, from coordinate 3,069 downwards.
CGCCTGGAACTGACCCTGCTGTGCAAACGCACCAGCGAACAAACCCAGCTGGGCAGCACCCTCCCCTATGCGGTCAATGTCATCGCACTGGACCATCCGGGGATCGTCAGCCAAATGGCAGAATTCTTCTCCAATCGCCATATCAACATCCAGGACCTGCACACCGACTGTTACCGTGCGGCCCACACTGGCACAGCGATGTTCAGTGCCAGCCTGACCGTCAACATCCCCGCCGAGCAATCCATTGCCCGCTTGCGCGAGGAGTTTCTCGACTTGTGCGACAGCCTCAACCTGGACGGCCTGCTGGAGCCGAGCAAGGGATAAACAAGCGGCAAGCGGGGTAACTACCCCAGCCAGGCATTATGTAGGTCGGGCTTCAGCCCGACATCGTGGATAGTAGCCAAGCGCCTGTCGGCCTAAAGGCCGACCGACATGGCATGGGTTTTTCTCTGTGTGCTCTGTGCCCTCTGTGTTGAAAGCTTGTATCTACTCGCCCCTTGAGGGGAGAGGGGATAAAGGGGGCGAGCAGTTAGGCGACGAGATACGGGGGAACGCGTGACGAGGGGATGTACCCGCGTTGCGGGTGGATTTTATATCAAAAAGACCGTGCGCCCCGCGCACACCAACCCTCGCCCCCTTTCCCTCGTCCCCCTTTGGCTTGGTTATGCGTGATACCGACAACCCGGTTGAAGTGGGGTGGGGAATTGAATCCACCGCACAGCCAACACATATCAACGCTTGTGGCTATCCACTCGGTGCCTGGATCAGAACTATATTGAGGAGCAAGCATGAACACTGTCACCCTGAACGAGTCCGTCCCCAACTTCACCCTGCCGGCCACCGGCGAGCAGGAGATCAGCCTGGAGCAATTACGCGGCAAGAACGTGGTTATCTACTTCTACCCCAAGGACAGCACCCCCGGCTGTACCACCGAGGGGCAAGACTTTCGCGATCACTACGAGGCCTTCCAGGGGCTCAACACCGAGATCCTCGGTGTCTCGCGCGACGGCATCAAGTCCCATGAAAACTTCAAGGCCAAGCAGGGCTTCCCCTTCGAACTGCTATCCGACAAGGATGAGACCCTCTGCCAGTTGTTTGATGTGATCAAGGAAAAAAACCTGTACGGGCGCAAGGTGATGGGCATTGAGCGCAGTACCTTCCTCATCGATACCGAAGGTAAGCTGCGCCGGGAGTGGCGCAAGGTCAAGGTCGCGGGGCATGTGGCCGAGGTGCTGGAAGCGGTGCGAGGGCTGGGCTGATGCTGGCGTCACAGCGACGAATCCGGTAATGTTTGATTAAGCATATAACCACATGGAATCCCACTGTATGTCCGATACCCGCCTGTTTGTCCTCGATACCAATGTCTTGATGCATGATCCCACCGCCCTGTTTCGCTTTCAGGAGCACGATATCTTCTTGCCGATGGTGGTGCTAGAGGAGCTGGATAACAACAAAAAGGGCCACTCCGAGGTCTCGCGCAATGCCCGTCAGGCAAGCCGTTTTATGGACGACCTGATGATCGGCATCGACATCGCGGCGGTCGATGAGGGGGTACCCCTCACCCAGGGCGGCATGGTCCCCAGCAGCAAGGTAGCCAGTGGCCAGCTCTACTTCCAAACCCAAACCGTCGATACCCGCCTGCCCTCCAACCTGCCCGGTGGCAAGTCGGACAACAGTATCCTGGCCACCGTGCTGTCGCTCAAGGAGCAGTTTCCCCAGCGCCAGGTCACCCTGGTCTCCAAAGACACCAACATGCGTATCAAGGCGGCGATCCTCGGGATTCACTCCGAAGACTACCGCAACGATCAGGTGCTGGAAGATGTAGAACTGCTCTATCGCGGCATGGATGAACTCTCCGCCGACTTCTGGGAGCAGCACAGCAAGGAGATGGCCTCCTGGCAGGAAGAGGGACGTACCTTTTATAAGCTCAGTGGCCCGGATACCGAGGAATGGTATCCCAATCAGTTCATTCATCTGCCCGAGGAAGAGGGTTTTGAGGCCATTGTGCGCAAGGTGGAAGGCGATGACGCCACCATCGAGACCACCCGCGACTTCACTACCCCCAACCATAACGTGTGGGGCATCATGGCGCGCAACCGCGAGCAGAACTTTGCCCTCAACCTGCTAATGGACCCGGAGGTCGACTTTGTCAGCCTGGTCGGCCAGGCCGGTACCGGCAAGACCCTGCTCACCCTCGCCGCCGGGCTGGCCCAGGTGTTGGAAGACAAGCGCTACTCCGAGATCATCATGACCCGTGTCACCATCCCGGTGGGTGAAGACATCGGCTTCCTACCTGGCACCGAAGAAGAGAAGATGACCCCGTGGATGGGCGCACTGATGGATAACCTGGAGGTATTGACCCAATCCGAGCACAACAGTGACTGGGAACGGGCCGCCACCCAGGACCTGCTCAGCAAGCGCATCAAGGTACGCTCGCTCAACTTCATGCGCGGGCGCACCTTCCTCAATAAATTCCTCATCCTCGACGAGGCACAGAACCTCACCTCCAAACAGATGAAGACCCTGATCACCCGCGCCGGCCCTGGCACCAAGGTGGTCTGCCTGGGCAACATCGCCCAGATCGACACCCCCTACCTGACCGAGACCAACTCAGGCCTGACCTACGTGGTGGATCGTTTCAAGCAATGGGAGCATAGTGGCCACATGACCCTCACCCGTGGCGAACGCTCGCGCCTGGCCGACTACGCTTCGGACATCCTCTAGGCCCGTTACAGGAAGGAGACAGGGATGGAGTTAATCACCTACCAGCTGCAACTGCACGATAGCAGCGAATGGCGCTATCAGGTGGATATCCATCGTCCCAAGGACGCCCGCCAGTTCAATGGCCAGGCCCACCCCGAGTGGGCCCGGCTGGGTTATTGTCAGTGCAGCAACTGCCCGCTCGACCCCGCCGAGGTGGAATACTGTCCGGCGGCGATCGACTCGGCGGACATCGCCCAGCACTTTGCCAACACCCCGTCCATCGAACGGGCCGATGTATGGGTGCACACCCGCGAACGTAGCTACTTCAAGAACAGCGATATGCAGAACATCCTGCGCTCGCTGTTT
>SKNJ01000294.1 GCA_007120575.1 Thioalkalivibrio sp. | reverse complement strand
CCCGTGCCGCCGATGCTGACCGCGCCCTTGGCCTCGTTGATGGTATCGGCGATCGCCGCTACATAGAGCTGGATCGCCCGCATCGCGTCATCATTGCCCGGGATCACGTAATCCACGCCATCCGGCGAGTGATTCGAATCGACCACCGCCACCACCGGAATACCACGCTTCTTGGCCTCGGCGACCGCGATCTTCTCGTAGCCAACATCAATCACGAACATCGCGTCGGGCATGCGGTTCATGTCCTTGATGCCACCCAGGGTACGATCGAGCTTCTCGCGCTCGCGGTGGCGCATCAGGGCCTCGCGCTTGTTCAGCACCTGCAAGCTGCCATCGGCCTCCATGGTCTCGAGGTCCTTGAGGCGCTTGATCGACTGCTTGACGGTATTGAAGTTGGTCAGCATGCCGCCGAGCCAGCGATGGCTGACGTGCGGCATACCGCAGCGCCGGGCCTCTTCCGCGACCACTTCGCGAGCCGAGCGCTTGGTGCCGACAAACAGGATCTGGCCGCCGTCCGCGGCGATCTTGCCCAGGAAGTTCAACGCATCGTTGAACATCGGCAGGGACTTCTCGAGGTTGATAATGTGAATCTTGTTGCGTTCCCCGAAAATGTACGGGGCCATCTTGGGATGCCAGTAGCGCGTCTGGTGGCCGAAGTGCACACCGGCCTCCAGCATCTGTCGCATGGTAACGAGAGACATGAAATTTCTCCTGTAACGGGTTGAGCCTCCACGCATCCCGACCTGAAACCCGCCCCCGGAGGAACGAGCACCCGACAGACCGTGCCGATACGTGTGCGGATTTAAGAGTTCGGGACGGCCACAAGGCCCCTGTCCCGACCCCGCCGAATTGCCAGCGAGGCGCGCGCTTTATAGCATAGGTCACCTATTCGAACCAAGCGTCGGCGCGGCGCGGCGGGCAGCCCTGCGCCCGCCGACCCACCCGGCCGGAGCCTCCATGTCCGTTTCCATCAAGACCCCCGAAGAGATTGAACACATGCGCGTGGCCGGCCGACTGGCGGCCGAAGTTCTGGAGATGATCGAGCCGCACGTGGTGGCCGGCGTAACCACCGGCGAGCTCGACCGGATCTGCCACGACTACATCGTCAACACGCAGGACGCGATCCCCGCCCCACTCAACTATCGAGGCTTTCCGAAGTCGATCTGCACCTCGGTCAACCACCAGGTCTGTCACGGCATCCCCGGCGACCGGACGCTGAAGAACGGCGATATCCTCAATATCGACATCACCGTGATCAAGGAAGGCTTCCATGGCGATACCAGCCGCATGTTCGTCATCGGCAAGCCCAGCATTCAGGCCCAGCGAGTCATTGATGTCGCGCGCGCCTGCATGTACCGGGGCATTCAGCAAGTCCGGCCCGGCGCCACCCTCGGCGACATCGGACATGCGATCCAGAGCTATGCCGAGGCGCGACGCTGCTCGGTAGTGCGCGAATTCTGCGGCCACGGCATCGGACGCGGTTTCCACGAGGATCCCCAGGTCCTTCACTACGGCAAGCCCGGTAACGGAATGCCGCTCGAGGCGGGCATGTGCTTCACCATCGAGCCGATGATCAATGCCGGACGCCGGCATACCCGCATCCTGGCGGATGGCTGGACCGCAGTCACCAAGGACCGCAGCCCCTCCGCCCAGTGGGAGCACACCATCCTGGTGACCGACGACGGGTACGAGATCCTGACCCTGCGCAAAGACGAGACCCCGCCTCAGGAACTTGCAGCCTGAGCGCATACCCGCCGGCCACAGGAAACCCCCAACCATGCCCACTGCGGCGAACCCCGCCCCCGGCGACATCGAATCCCCCGCGTTCACCGCCGAATGGGGCGAGGACTACCAGCGCCTGAGCCGTAACCCGCGCAACATCGCGCTGTTCCGCGACCGCCGCAAGGCGATCCTTGAACAGCAGTACCAGGGCTTTCGCGAAGGCATGCCGATCGAGGACCTGATCCTCGGCCACGCGCGGCGGATCGACGAACTCCTCAAGCTGATCTGGGCCCAGCATGGGCTGGCGGACGATGCCCGGCTGTGCCTGGTCGCGGTCGGCGGCTACGGCCGGGGCGAGCTCCATCCCGCTTCGGACATCGACATCCAGATCATTGCCGAAGGCGACACCGACCGCGAGTTGTACGAGCGCATCAGCCACTTCGTCACGTTCCTCTGGGACATCGGCATCGAGGTCGGCCACAGCGTGCGCAGCATCGACGATTGCACCCGCGAGGCGCGCGACGACATCACCGTTGCCACCAACCTGATCGAGGCCCGCTACCTGGCAGGCGAACTCACCCTGTTCAACCAGTTCCGTACCGCGATCGGCCCCGAGCACCTCTGGGATTCGCGTCGGTTCTATGCCGCCAAGCTGGCCGAACAACAGGCGCGCCACCGGCGATTCGGCGAGACCGCCTACCGCCTGGAGCCCAACGTCAAGGAAGGCCCCGGCGGGCTGCGCGACATCCAGATGATCGGCTGGGTCACCAAGCGCCATTTCGGTGCCGAACGGCTCGAGGAGCTGGTCTCGCTGGACTTCCTGCGCGAAGGCGAATTTCGCGAGATGATGCAGGGTCAGAACTTCCTCTGGCGAGTGCGCTTCGCCCTGCACATGCTCGCCGGACGCCGTGAAGACCGGCTGCTGTTCGACCTCCAGCGCCAGCTCGCCAATACCTTCGGGTTCGTGGACCAGAACCACAATCGGGCGGTCGAGCAGTTCATGCAATGCTACTTCCGGGCCATCAACGACCTGGAACGGCTGAACGAGCTCCTGTTGCAGCATTTCAACGAAGCGATCCTCGACGATCCCGAGACCCTGCAAGAGCCGCGACGCATCCATCAGCGCTTCCAGGTACGCGGGGGCTACCTCGAGGTCGCCCATGACCAAGTTTTCATGATCTATCCCCCGGCCCTGCTGGAGGTCTTCCGCCTGCTCCAGCAGTACCCGGAGATTCAGGGTATACGCGCCTCCACCATCCGCCTGATCCGGGCCCACCGACACCTGATCGACGGTCACTTCCGGCGCAACCGGGTCTGCCGGGAGTTGTTCATGGATATCCTGCGCGCGCCGCGCGGCATCACTGCCCAGTTGCGGCGGATGAACCGCTACGGCGTCCTCGGCAACTACCTGCCCGCGTTCGGCCGCATCATCGGCCGGATGCAATACGACCTGTTCCACGCCTACACGGTGGACGAACACACCCTTAACGTGGTGCGCAATGCGCGACGGCTCGCCATGCCGGAATTCGCACACGAGCAGCCGCTGGCGAGCGGGATCCATACCGAGCTCGAGCGGCCGGAGCGCCTGGTGCTGGCGGCGCTGTTTCATGACATCGCCAAGGGGCGTGGCGGCGACCACTCCGAACTCGGGGCCCAGGATGCCCTGCACTTCTGCCAGCAACACGGCCTGTCGGACGCCGATGCGGCCCTGGTGGCGTGGCTGGTCCGCTCGCATTTGCTGATGTCGCTGACCGCCCAGCGCAAGGACCTCTCCGATCCCGACGTCGTCCTGGCCTTCGCCCGCGAGGTACGCACCCGGGAGCGCCTGGACTTCCTCTACCTGCTGACCATCGCCGACATCCGCGGGACCAACCCGGAACTGTGGAACGGCTGGAAGGACTCCCTGCTGCAAACCCTCTACCATGCCACCCGCACCGTGCTGGAACGGGGCCTGGATATCCCCCCGGACATGGACCAGCAGACCCGCCAGACCCGCGACGAGGCCCTTGAACTACTGTGGCAGCAAGGTGTCGCCACGGATGCGGCAACGCAACTCTGGGCCGGCCTCGACGACGAGTATTTCCTGCGCCACTCGCCCGACGAGGTGGCCTGGCACGCCCGCGCCCTGGTCGAGCGCGGCACCGACGATCCCCCGCTGGTGCTCGTACGCCCGAAGACCTCGCGCGGCAGTACCGAGATCTTCGTCTATGCCGAGGACCACCCGCACCTGTTCTGGCGGATCACCAGCGCACTCACCCAGCTCGGCCTGGACATCGTCGATGCCCGCATCATCACCACCGCCGACGGACGCACCCTGGATACCTTCCTGGTACTGGAAGGCGCCGGCCAGACCATCGATGCCGGCTACCGCAGCGAGGAGATCCGCCACACCCTGAATACCCGACTGCGCTCGGGCCACGACGAGACCACGCCGATCAGCCGCCAGCTCCCGCGCCGGCTGAAGCACTTCGACGTCGCCACCCGGATCGACTTCGAGCCCGTCTCCAGCGGACAGGCCACGCGCCTGCGCCTGCGCGCACTCGATCGACCCGGGCTGCTGGCCACCATCGGCCACATCCTCGCCGAGCAGGGCATCGATGTGCATACCGCGCGCATCGCAACCGCTGGCGAGCAGGTCGAGGACCTCTTCCTGCTCGCCAGCGACACCGGAGAGCCCCTCACCGCCGAGCAGCAGGAGGTCCTGCGCCACGCCCTGCTCGAGGCCATCTAGCCCGGATG
>SKNJ01000316.1 GCA_007120575.1 Thioalkalivibrio sp. | reverse complement strand
CTGCACTCGCGCGAGAACGACCTGGTCGTGAACGCGCTCAAGGCCAAGCAGCTGACCAACATCCGTGCCGCCGGCACCGACGAGAATATCCAGCTGACCCCGCCGATCCGCATGACGCTGGAGCAGGCCATCGAGTTCATCGACGAAGACGAACTCGTGGAGGTCACCCCGGAAAACCTGCGCATCCGCAAGAAGTTCCTGCTGGAGCACGAACGCAAGAAGGCCTCCCGCGCCGCCTCGGCGTAACGGCCGACGCCTTGGCCCCTTCGCCGGGGCTCAGGCAACGAAAAGCGCCCGGTCGGTTCATCCGCCGGGCGCTTTTTGGCGTCTCGAGCTGCTGAAACCAGGTTCTTCGTTATCCGGGGAATCGCGAAGCGGTTGTCCGGGACCTCTATGGGGCACCTCGCCGATGGGCAGAGCAGGCAAGGTTTGCCTCTGCATCTAGCCGTTGAACCTGACGCCGCCATTACAGGGTTCACCCATCCAGTTGCCGCAGCAAACCATCCAGTTCCTGGGCCATAACCGGGATGTCAGTCGTGGCAGTGTTCCAGACAATGCGGCTGTCGATCTTCGCATAACCATGGATCAGAAGGTTTCGAAGATCCACGGCCGCCCTCAATTGTGGGATCTGTCGAGCTAGATCGGGATCCGCCTTTTCCAGCTGGCCCAGAGCCTCGCCCAGAATCTCCAGCTGCCGCTCAACGGCGGAGCGCATTAGATCGCTGGCTACGTAGTCCTCTTCGCTTGCGTCCTTCAAGAATTCCGCCACGCGCTGGGTAGCTTCACGTGCATCCCAAAGGTAAGCCCGTGGATCACGCCGCATGGACCGCTTCCCGGGTTCGCTCGATATCCGCGAGGACATACGGATTGGTCACACTTTGCGGCGTCACCAGGTCCACGGGCCGTCCGAGAATGTCGCTCAACTCTCTGCGCAGACCGAGGAATTGCTCCAGGGACAATCCGGTCTGATCCGGCCCGAATTCCACGAGGAAATCCACGTCCGAACGTTCAGGGTCGAAATCTTCCCCGCGAGCTGCAGACCCGAAAACGTCCAGCCGTGACACACCGAAGTCACGGCATACCGATTCGAGCGCGTTGCGATGTTGTTGAATCAATGGATGCATGCCCGAGCCTCCTGCCAACATACGATACGACAGTTACGCCCGGAGCGCAGCCACAAAGCAATGCTCGGTTTGGTCCGCTGAGAGGGGCATGTTTCGGTAGCAGGCTACGGGTAGGGGTTCGCCGGTCAAGGGGCGGGGAAAACAGCGGGGATGGAGACGGAAATTAAATCTGTCCCCGTTTCCGGTCCCCGTTTCCGTCCTCGGGCGGGCAGGGTCCCCTGGTTGGATCGCGCTACATGAGGTGAACTGGCCCCTGACATCATCCGGTGCTATGGTGTTTTGGTGCCTACGATTTAGCCCGTCAGGAGTGTTTCGATGAGCCGATTAACAATCACCCTGGACGACCAGTTGCATCAGGCCCTGAAAGAGGCGGCGGCGCGGCAGCACCGTTCCATCGCTTCGATTATCGAGGAGAGCCTGGTCTATCGCGGGATTCGTACCCGTAGCGAAGCGCGGCAATTAGTGGCCTCGGCTCGGAAGCGCGCAGCGCTAAGCGAAGAAGATGCCATGGCTCTAGCACTGGAGGAGACCCGTTCCGAGCGCGGCCGATGAAGCCGTGGACGCTGGTGGTTGACACCAACGTCGTGGTGGCGGGGCTGCTGTCCAGTGCGCCACGCTCACCAGTATGCCGTGTCCTGGACGGGATGCTGTCGGGACATTTTCCTTTCCTGACTTCGCCTGACCTGATATCCGAATATCGCAGGGTTCTCTTGCGGCCGTCGCTGGTTCGGCTGCATGGCCTTTCGGACTCGCATATCGATGACTTGGTGACCGAACTGGTCGCCAATGCGATCTGGCGTGAGCCGAGCCCCTCATCAATTTCGGCTCCGGATGCCGGAGATGCTCACCTGTGGGATCTGCTGGCTTGTCACCCGCGCAGCATCCTGGTGACGGGCGACAAGCTGCTGGTCCAACAGCCATTTGCGCCGGGTCGTGTCGTCACGCCCGAGGCGGGCCTTGAGCTGTTTGAACCGAGCTGATTAGTTGCGGGCGCGACTGCCGGGGCTCGAGCAGAGATTGTCATTCCTGATTCGCAACGAGCTTCTGCCCATTGCAGGGAACGTTCTCCCAAGGGTTGGGCTCCGTCCGCCGCGGTAGGGTGTTATTGAGCGCAGCGAAACGCACCATTTCCCGCGTCGTGTCGGTCCTTTGATGGGATTCGCTGCGCTCATCCCATCCTACGTCTGGCGGCGCTTACGAGGACGGTGCTCTCCAGGTCTCCAATAATTTCCCGTGCGCATGCCGATAGCCGCGAATCGTTCGTGAACCACCAGAGCAGCGCATGGGTATCGAGCAGGATTCGCACCCTGTTTCTCCCAGGCGGCGACTTCATCCTCCGGCTGCGTATTCCGGCCCATCGTGACCGCCCATTCCGATTGATCGTGACCGCTGTTTCCGGCGCATCGTGACCGGTGATTCCAGCGGCATCAGGCGCGCATACGGCCGGCCGGATTTCGCCAGGATGATTTCCTCGCCGTCATGCGCGCGCTTCCGGGTTTCCCTGCACCGAAAGCTCCTGATCATGCATCCAGCGTATGCCGTTTGACGGTAAACGGAAAACCCGGGTGCGACCGCTGGGATCGGTCCCAACCCCCGTCAGGCCGGCAAACGTCGGGCACGGAAATAAATCTGTCCCCATTTCTCATTTCTCGCGGCTCAGGCGGCTGCGTGGCGGCTCCGGGTCTGGTCGCCTTGTCCCGCCAGGAGGCCATCCACAGAGATGTCCTCGTCAAGTGCCTCCCAGTGGATCCCGTGTGGGGTCAACTCGAACGCGGCGCGTTGCTGATCGCTCGCAGCCAGCAGGCGCGGAAACCAGGCCAGCGGCACACCGAGCGTCCTTCCGTCGCTGAGTTCAACCCAGAGATTATCGTCGTCAAAGCGGACTGTCCGGGGCGAAGTGCTCATGCCACGCTGCCTCCAGCAATTTCCTGTTCTCCTTTGTGATTCTAGCAAGTCTCCGCAACGTTTTTGCATCAAAACCATCGTTGCGTGCCAGGGTGACCTCGGCCTCGAGCCAGAACCTGGCTTCGGCATCCGAGCTGCGTACGTGAACATGCGGGGGCTCGAGAGGGTCGCCTTCGTTCGAATAAAAGAAGAACCTGAAGCCGTCACGGCGTAATACAACCGGCATGGCCCTTGTCACTCTCGATTGCAGGCGTTACCTGACGCCGGTCGGGAGCGCGTCGTCGGAGACGGGCCAAGTAAAGGGATTAGTGCGAGCGGAGCATAGGTCATGCGCGGATTCCTTCCGTGGAATCGGGGCTGCCGAAAGGTTACCGAGCGCCTACCCGGCGTTGAAGCGAGGGGGGCGAACCACCGCACGGGCCGAGAAAGACCCTTCCCGTATACCAGGGCCTGCCACAGGAGCCTGCTCCCCGGGAAAGACCTCGGATTATCCGTGTGTTGGCCGCATCCCTTGATCGGGCGCTCCTTTTAACGAGGCAACGTTCGGTTGCGGTCTAATGGGCGGCCACTGTCGCGCGGTATGCACCAGGGCCAACACCCACAGGGGCACGGAAATAAATCCGTCCCCATTTCTCGCCACCACTGGACAAGAAAAAGCCCTGGCCTCTTGTCGACGCCAGGGCTTGGTTCGCGGGGAGGAGATCAATCTGCCCCGAATATCCAGAGCGTCCCAAGGTTTCCGGCAAAGACCGCTGCTCCGTCATCGTCATTCATGTCGTGGTGCCCGTGTGTTGCGAGCAGGTGGTTTCCTGCCGAGGTCAGGACCTCGCCGCAGGACGGGTTGCCCTGTCCAAAGTGCTTGAGTACGAAGTGGTGGCCGTATTCGGTGTCGGGTTCCTGTCCAGGCGGAATGAAGCCCCATCCAACCTCAAGATCAACATGTTCGGGTAGCGGGAAGCCCGGCAGGCCGCGCCCGAGGAAGGTCTCCTCTTGTATGCCGACGCCGCGATAAGCGCGCCGGGTGTTCTCGGTCGGTGCCCACTGGTCGTCACCGCTTGTGTCGGTCGGGTCGCCGACACAGACCTCGCCCGCCACATCGCGGATATCGCGGTCGGGATGGATGTCAACGATTCCAATGTTGCCATACCACCGAGCTCCGACCAGACAGCGATAGAGGATAAGGTCCCTGATTAATCCCCCTTCAGGGTGCTCATAAGCAGTGTGAGTGCAGAGGCCGGCGTCGGATGATCGTGTCCGGAACGTTAGGTTCTCATTCGGGGAGCCGTCGTCATTCATTAGGTCATCCCCGACAATAAAACCGGAGATGGCGCTGAAGCCGGCGGGGTTGTTTGTTTCGAGGAGGACCTCGCCTGACTCCAGATCAACGATCTGCCGCCGATCATCCTTGGTGCGCTCTTCGAGTTCCCGGTCGAAGTCCTCGACGGATTCAAGGCTGTCCG
>SKNJ01000137.1 GCA_007120575.1 Thioalkalivibrio sp. | reverse complement strand
TGGCGCAGATTCCGGTCCGGATCCCGCCGCTGCGCGAACGGACCCAGGATATCCCGGCACTGGTGGAGGGGTTCGTGCTGGCCGCGAACCGCGAACTGGGTCTGCAGATCGAAGGGGTCGAGGAGGCCGCGCTGGACGAGGCCCGGCGGCATTCCTGGGTCGGCAATGTGCGCGAACTGAAGAACGCCGTGTACCGCACCTGTGCCAAGCAAAAAACGGGCATGGTGCGTGAGCTGGAATTGATGCCGGAGGCCCGCGATGGAGCCGAGCCGGATGGTGCTGCGTCGATCGAGGAAATGATCGAGCAGGCCTTGAAGCAGGATCGCCTGCAGGATGTCATGCAGCAATTCGAACAGCGGGTACTGGTCCAGGCGCTGAAGCATTTCCAGGGTAACAAGAGCAAGGTGGCCGAGGCGCTGGATATCTCGCGCAATACCCTGCGCAGTCGGCTGCATGCGTTCGGCATCGACGGACCGTGCGGATCCCGGTCGCCATGAGTGTCACGGCCCCGGTGCACGGCCCCGGCCCTCCCTCCGGTACTCAGGGCATCGACCTGCGGGATCGAAATCCCGAGCGCCTGTTCGATCGATCGTTCGTCACCGGCATTGGCGGGCGATTGGCTGCACTGTTTCTCGCGGTGGTACTGCTTGTTTCGATCCCGGTGGGCCTGTGGGTCTACTACTCGGCCCACGAACTCGCCGAGCGCCATGCCCGGAATGCCCTGCAGTCGTTGCTGGAGCATGACCAGGGTCTACTGCGCACCAGTATCACGCGGCGTGATCACTGGGAATTGTTCCGCTTTACCCGCTCCCTCGCGCAGCCGGACTATGTCTACAGCGCGGTGGTCCTGGACGAGGAGGGCCGTTTGCTGGCGCATTCCGATCCGGCGCGTTACGCACAACCGGATCGACCCTTTGTACTACCCTCGGATGCCCGTGCGGAGCGCATTGCGATACAGGGGCTTGCCGGCCCGGCCGGCGAGCTGATCCTGGTCTGGAACGAGGCCGCGCTGCGCAATGCGTTTACGCCGGCCCGTTCCGCGCTGGTGATGGTGGTCGGATTCTTTTCTCTGCTGGCGGTGGGGCTGGGGCTGATGATCGCGCTCCTGTGGCGCCGTCGCCTGCGCCGCATCCTCGCGCACACCGGTGACACGGCCACGTCCTTCGGGATGCGGCCTGTCGAGTCACGCACGTCTGCGCGTGGCGACGAGCTGGATGCGCTGGAGGAACGCCTGGTCGGGGCCCTCGACCAGTTGCGGCTGTCGCAATGGCTGCTCGACAGTGTTCGCGAATACGTGCTTCTGGTGGATGAGCAGGGACGGATCTGCCATGCCAATGGCACGACCAGCCAGTTATGCCGCTGTGATCGGCGGTGCGTGGGGCGGAACATCACTCAAATGGTTTCCACCGAGGCGCGAGGCGAGCTGCGCGAGGCCCTTGCGAATGGCCGGACGGGCACGCTGGAGACCGAGGTCCACACCTGTGGCGGGCATTTCCCGGCGTTGCTTTCGTACCGCCACACCGGCGATCAGGGCGTGATCTCGGTGACCGATCTGACGGAATACCGCCGCCTGAAGAACCGGGTGGAGAAACTGCGCGCATTGTCCGTGCTTGGCAAGATGTCCACCGAGCTGACCCACGAGCTCAAGAACGACATCGCGCCTGCCAAGCTCTTGTGCCAGACCGCCGGGATGGAAGAGGCGGATCGGGAAGTCATGCTGCGTTCCCTGGATCGTGTCGACGAGCTGGTTGAAGACTTCATGGCCTTTGTGCGCGGCGAGCAACAACCGGTCCGTGCGATCCGGATGCACGCGGCGTTCAAGGAATGGAGCGCAGGGCTGCGCAACCAGGCGCGGAATCGCGATGTTTCCCTGGAACTGGATGTCGAGGACGTCGAGGTCCGGGTGTCGCCGGGGAGCCTGCGTATGGTCTTTACCAACCTGGTACGCAACGCCATCCAGGCGGTGCCCGATGGTGGCCGTGTCTGGGTCGAGGTGCGACTTGAAGCGGATGGAGGGCTGTATCTAAGCGTGCGCGATGATGGCCCCGGCATACCGGACCGGGTGCGCGATCAGCTCTACGAGCCCTTTGTGACCACGCGCGAGGAGGGTACGGGGCTGGGGCTGGCCCTGGTCTATCGGCATGTGACCCAGGCGGGCGGCGCTATTGCCCACGAGTCCCTCCCGGAAGGCGGGACCCGCTTTACGGTTCGCTGTCCGGTGCACGCGGCCGTTTCGGAACGTCCGCTCATTTACTGAACACCGAGTGCGCAACAGTTTTCCGATTTTTTCCGAGATCAGTTCCGAAAAATACGAAAAAACAAAGACATATAGGTTGGTATCGAACTTGCAGGGTTAGCGGGTGCCGGGCGTCGGCCCAGGATCGCGTTAACAGGAGACCGCAAGATGTTCGATTTCTACCAACGACACGAGTTGCACGCGGGAAGGGGGCTTGCGTCCCTGATCCTGGCGGCTTCGGTACTGGCCTTGAGTGGCTGTCTGCCCTCTTCGGGCGGGGATGACACGGCCGACGATCCCGGCGCGCCAGCTCCGGGCGATCCACCTCCAGGCGATGTGGGCACCAGCTACCACGATGGGGACTGGGCCCGTATCGACAACCTCGATCCCGCAGGCGAGGGTTGCGTGGGTTGCCACGGCGCCGGCGGGTTCGTCGATATCGCCGAGGAGCACAACGTCGGCCTGCACAAGAACGACACCGCGCAGTCTCTGGGCGTGGCCGGACTGGAAATTACCGGGGTCACGGTCGACGCGGACGCCGGCCAGTTGCAGATCAACGTCAATCAGGACCTGTCCGCGCTGGCGGCGGATCGTAATGTCCGTTTCACTTTTGCCAAGCTCGCCCCGCGGGTACGGCATGACCGTGGCCATGACTGGCAGAACTACCTTAACCAGGTGCGCGACCGTTCTGACGACGAGGGTTCCCTGCTCAGCTACACGCCACGTCCGCAACCGGCGGATCGCGACGAGGCAATGAGCTGGAACAACGCGGGTACCACCTTCACCATCGACATGAGCGCGATGGATAACGGGGCCGGGGGCAACCAGTACGACTGGGGCGCCCATTCCTTCGACGTCGCCGACGTCAATGGCACCAGCCACAGCTTCAGCAGCATCGTGGGTACTCGTACGGATGTGCCGGGACTATCCGGTCACGTTCAGTGTGATGCGGCGGCGGAGGAATCGCTGCAGGTTCCGGCCGATGGCGGCCAGAAACTGGTTTGCTGGTGGCCGGATGGCACCATGCTGCCCTCGGGGACTTTTGTGTCCAGCGATGATGCCTTCATCGTTGCCTACGAGGGCGATTACACTCACCGTGTGGGCCTGCAGATCGATGGTAGCCCGGGTTTCAATACCTGGTTCGACTTCGTCGGCAATACCGGCGCGCCGGTGGACGCTGATGCCTATGACGTGACGACCGCGGGGCAAGCGGACCCGGCCAGTCGTGAGGTGGTGACCATGGCGAGTTGTAACTCCTGCCATGACAGCCTGACCCGGCACGGCAGCAACCGGTCGGAGACACAGATGTGTGTGACCTGCCACAACCCCGGCAATCTGGAGGCGCGCAGTGGTCGTAGCGTGGATCTGAAGCAACTGGTCCACCGGATCCATCGCGGATCCAACCTGCCGAGTAACAGCCATGGCGTGGATCTGGTGTTCGGCGATGCCGCCGACTGGACCAAGGTGAACTTCCCGCAGGGTCCCCGCCCGGGCAGCAAGGAAGGCGTCACCAATTGCGTCAAGTGCCATATGGGTGCGGAGGGCGAGTCGAAGGTCAGCCAGCTGGCAGCCTCCCATGGCGCCGGACCGGGTGCCCACGAAGCGCTCCAGCTGGCGGAGGTAACGCCGCAGGGCGATAACTGGACCAATGTCCGTAACATCAATGCCTGTCAGGCCTGTCACGACGATGTCTACTGGGATGTAGATGCCAGTGACAATCCCGTGGACAACTTCTATCGGGATTACCTCGGGATCGCGGATGACGAATGGCGGCGCTCGCACCGCGGGGTCGAACCCGGTGATGCCAGTGGCACGACCTATCTGGTGGGTGCCAGCAACGGCTTTGGGTGCGGGTCCAGTGGTGGCTGCCATGACAGTGGGGATCCGGGCGAGATCGCCTCCTGGGATCCGGCAACCATGGGTATCGGTCGCGAGGAGGCCCCGGGCTTCGGTCCGCATATCAACAGCGTGCACCTGCTGCTGACCCGGCAGGCGTTGATCGGCGATCGGTTCGAGACGGTGATCGATGATGTGTCGGTCGACGAGAACGGGTTTACCGCAACCATTGGCGTGTTGGATCGCCAGACCGGCGCGCGTCTGCAGAATGGCGATACTGTCCCCGGGCTGGAAGGCGGGGTCGACATCGACCTGCGTGCCTTCTTTGGCTGGATGGCCAATGGTTCGCCGGACTACAACCACTCGACTGGCGATGATCGGCAACCCGGTTCGCCGACCAATAGCGTCGACCTGACCGATGGTACGTGGAATCCCACGCTGCAGGGCTATGACGTCGCGCTGTCCTGGGACGATATCGGTCGCTCCGACTGGAGCGATTTCGACCCCGCGACGACCGTGGGCACGGTGGCCGTGGAACGCCGTATCGCCTTCGAGGGCGGTGTCTACAGTGGTGCCCACCTGGATGATCCGGATCATCCGCACAGCGACGGCGCCGATCATCGTGCATTCGTGAAGAGTGCCACTCGCGACTTCCGCTTCGATGGGGGAACCCTGGCCGCGAACGAAGGGCGACGCATGGTGGTCGATTTCGATCAGACCTGCCGCAGCTGTCACGTGGATCTGCGTATGCACGGAAGCAACCGCATGAACAATCCGCAGGTGTGTGTGATGTGCCACAACCCGAACATGACGGATGTCGCGCGTGCGGAACGCCACAGTGGCGACAGTCATGGCGAGGGCAACAAGGTCGTTGGCGAGCATGACGGGTTGTACGAGGAGTCCGAGGACTTCAAGCGGCTGGTTCATGCCGTGCATGCCTCGGGCGACGGTTTCCGGATCGACCCGATCCAGGCACGGGGCAATCATCGGGCCGATGCAAGCTGGCCCGGGGTCCTCGACAACTGCAATACCTGTCACGTCGATGACAGCTTCGTGCTGGACGGTCTGCCGAACGGCATGATCGGCTCGACCGCGCTGACCGGAGACTGGGGCAACGATCACCTGACGCTGGCGGACACGGATATCCATGACCTGTCCAACCATCGGAAGATGTCGCCGATTGCCTCGGTCTGCACCTCTTGCCACGACCTTGGGCGCGGCACGGCGGACTCGCATCGTCAGGAAGACGAAGACCTGCCGGGTGCGACGGATGGTGTGGTGAACTGGCACGAGTACGAGCAGGGTGGTCGCGCTCCGGGCGCCGCGCCTGACGGTGTCTGGCCGTCGTTGCTGCACCAGAGCAACATCATCGAGCCGTAACTCAGCCTCGGGACTGTCCCGCCTGCGGGCGGGCAATCCCCTTGTATCCACAGGCCGAACCCGATTGGGTTCGGCCTTTTTGCGTGGGTGCGGTCCGTCCGCCGGGCAGAAACAAGCCCCGTTGTCGCAATCGCCGTAGGGGGGTGCCGATCTCCGTGGGCGGCCCCGGCGTTGGCCCGGGCGGATGTCGGGGGTCTCGTCCGGAGGTTGCCACGGCCCCTGCGGGGCCTCGCAATGACGGGGGGTAGCAAGCACCGTCATCGCGAGGAGCGCAGCGACGTGGCGATCTCCACGGGCGGCCCCGGCGCGGGCCGGCGCGGACGTTGGGCGTTTCGTTGGGAGGTTGCCACGGCCCCTGCGGGGCCTCGCCATGACGGGGGAAGGAAGCAGCAGCGTCAGGCCGGTGGCCGTGCGGGCCTGGCACGGTTAGGCTGGATTCGGATCGGAGGTAGAAAATGGCAAAGGCAGGACACAAGGGGCGTCACCAGACGTCGAAGGGGCAGCAGGGCCGTGCGCCTGGCGACGCGCCGCGCGCGCGGGAACCGGACTGGGTCGTGGTGGGGCTGGCGCTGCTGGGTGCCGGTATTTCCCTCTATCTGGCGCTGGCCGGGTGGCTGGACAGCGGTCTGGGGCTCTGTGCCGAGGGCGGGGGCTGCGATCGGATTCGGGCGAGCCGGTGGTCGGCGCTCCTCGGGCTGCCGGTGGCCCTGTGGGGAGCGGCATTCTACTTGCTGGTTGCAGGGGTGGCCTATCGCATGCGTCCGGGCTTGAAGCGCTGGCGACGGGTTGCCCTGCTGGTTGTGGTCGGGCTGGTGTTCAGCCTCTATCTGACCGGCGCCGGCATACTGGCTCTGGGGGCGGTCTGCCCTGGCTGTCTGGCTTCTCTTGCCACCATGGTGGCGCTGTTCGGGGCTACCCTGTTGCGTCGGCCGGCGTCTGCGCCGGGTGTGCCGTGGGGCCAGTGGTGGGGACAGAATCTGATCGTGGTGATCCTGGTCGTCGGGGCCACGCACCTGTACTACAGTGATCTTCTGCTCGGGCGCGACACGCAGCGGCTGGAGGACCTGGCGGTCCATCTGGAGGCAACCGGTGCCGAGTACTATGGCGCCTACTGGTGCCCGAGTTGTCAGCGGCAGGAGCGGTTGTTCGGCTCGGCGGCCGACCACTTGCCGTTCATCGAGTGCAGCCCCGGTGGCCAGGGGACGCCCATGACCCGGCGGTGCGCGCAGGCGGGCATCGAGAGTTATCCAACCTGGATCATCGACGGGCGGCGCTATACGGGGGTGCAGACCCCCGAGGACCTCGCCCGCTATTCCGGGTTTGACGGGTAATGCGGCTTGCATCGGCCGCCGCGGGTTGGGTAATACGGGTCAGGTGGGGGTGTAGTCCAGTGGCAGTGCGGTGCGATCGACCACGCGGCGCAGCACGAAGCTGGAGTGGACGCTGTCCACGCCCTCCAGCCGGGTGATGCGGCGCAGCAGAAAGTCCTGGTAGGCATCCATGTCGGGGACCACCACCTGCAGCATGTAATCGGCGGACTGGCCGGTGATCAGGTAGCAGTGCTGAACCTCGGGGTAGCTCGCCACGCTCTCCTCGAAGTGTGCGAAGCGCTCCGGAGTGTGACGGTCCATACCGATGTGGATCAGGGCGGTCAGTTCCAGACCCAGGCTGCGGCGATCCAGCAGGGCCACGCGGCTCAGCAGGATGCCGGCCTGCTCCAGCGCCCGCACCCGGCGCAGGCAGGGGGAGGGGCTGAGCCCCACGCGATCCGCGAGGGCCTGGTTGGAGAGGCTTGCGTCCTCCTGCAGGATTTCGAGGATACGGCGGTCGTAACGATCGAGTCGGTGCGGTTCGGGTTTCATAGAACAAATATTGCGTGATAATGGCATTACGGCGCAAGGATAATGCTCATATTTTGCGTTAATGGGGAAAAACGCAAGGTTATGCCGGCTCCGGTGCGTTAGGATGATGCAAAGATAGAAATCCGGTATGCAGTACGCGGCCGACCGGCCGAATGCCGCACCCGAACAGGAGACGAGCACGATGGCCTTTGAGCACACGAAGTATGCCCCGTTCCCGCCGATCGACAAGTCCGATCGCCGCTGGCCGGCGCAGCAGACCCGCGTGGCCCCGCGGTTCTGCGCCGTGGATCTGCGCGACGGCAACCAGGCGCTGGTGCATCCGATGAGCGTGGAGCAGAAGATGCGCTTCTTCGAGGTGCTGGTGGAGATCGGCCTGACCGAGATCGAGATCGGTTTCCCGTCCGCGTCGCGGATCGACTACGACTTTACCCGTCGTCTGATCGAGGAGGACCGCATCCCCGAGGGCGTGTATGTCCAGGTACTGACTCAGGCGCGCGAGGACCTGATCCAGAAGACTTTCGAGGCGCTCGAGGGCGCACCGCGCGCGGTGGTGCACGTGTACAACTCCACCAACCCGGCGCAGCGCGAGCAGGTGTTCCGCATGGACCGCGACGGCGTGCGCGGCATCGCGGAGAACGGTGCGCGCTGGGTGCGCGACTATGCGGCGAAGTATCCGCAGACCGACTGGATCTTCCAGTACTCGCCGGAGAGCTTCTCCACCACCGAACTGGACTTCGCGGTCGAGGTGGTCGACGCGGTGAACGCGATCTGGCGTCCGGATCAGGGGCAGAAGGTGGTGATCAACCTGCCGGCCACGGTCGAGTCGGCCACGCCGAACGTATTCGCCGATCAGGTCGAGTGGTTCTGCGACCACGTGCAGTACCGGGAACATTTCTGTGTGTCGCTGCATACGCACAATGACCGGGGCACTGGCGTGGCGGCCGCCGAGCTGGGTCTGCTGGCCGGGGCCGATCGGCTGGAGGGCACGCTGTTCGGCAATGGCGAGCGCACCGGCAACATGGATCTGGTCACCGTCGGCATGAACCTGTACTCGCAGGGCATTGATCCGACCATCGACCTGTCGGATATGCAGCGGCTGATCGATGTGTACAAGGAGTGCACCGACATGCCGGTCCACCCGCGCCACCCGTGGGCGGGCGAGCTGGTCTACACCGCGTTCTCCGGCAGTCACCAGGACGCGATCCGCAAGGGGCTGGCGCACTACAAGGAGAAGGGCGGCCACTGGAACGTGCCCTATCTGCCGATCGACCCGGGCGATCTGGGGCGGCGTTACGAGGAGGTCGTGCGCATCAACAGCCAGTCGGGCAAGGGCGGGGTCTCTCATGTGCTGGAACGCGACTACGGCATCGAGCTGCCGCGCTGGCTGGCGATCGAGTTCGCGCGCATCGTGCAGAAGGACGCCGAGGATACCCAGATCGAGGTAACCTCGCGGCGTATCCACGAGCTGTTCGAACAGCACTACCTGACGCCGGTCGCCGGCTGGGATCTGGTGCGCTACGAGATCGAGAAGGATGGCCCGATGGTGCGCCTGAACGCGACCATGGGACCGCCCGGGCGCGAGTCACGGTTGCAGGGTCAGGCGCACGGTGCGGTCGAGGCCCTGGCTGATGCCCTGAATCGCGAGCGCGGGGTGAAAGTCACCGTGACCCACTTCGACGAGCATGCGATGGAGTCGGGCACCGAGGCCCGGGCAATGGCGGCGGTCGATGTGCAGGTGGATGGCGAGCGCTCGGTGGGTGTGGCCCTGGGTGAGGACACCACCGCGGCCACCCTGCAGGCGGTGCTGAATGCCGCCGGGCGTCGTCTGGGCAGCGAATCGGCCGCTCCGGCGGCGGCCGTCGCGAACGCCTGACGCGGTGGTCTCCCGTGCCCCGGTCGCCGGGCCGGCCGGGGTACGGGGGGATCAGCTGTCGCGGCCGGCGTACATGGCGTCGATCACGTCCCTGTAGTGTTCCAGGATCACCGGGCGCTTGAGTTTCATGGTCGGGGTCAGCATTCCGTTCTCGATCGACCAGGGCTCGTGGATGACGTGAACCTGGCGGATTTTCGCGTAGCCGGGGAAGTCGCGTAGTTGATGCTGGATGCGCTGTAACAGCGCCCGCTCCGCGCCCCGCGGCAGACGGCCGCCCGTGTCGGGACTCAACCCGTTGTCGGCGGCAAACGTGGCCCAGGCCTCGGGCTCGGGCACGACCAGTGCGATTAGCGAGGCATGGCCGTCGCCGACCACCATCACCTGGTCGAACAGGCCGTCCAGCGCGATCGCCATTTCCATGTCCGCCGGCGGCACTTTCTCGCCGCTGGTCAGCACCAGGATGTCCTTGATGCGGCCGGTAATGAAGATATGGCCGCTGTCATCGATACGCGCCTGGTCGCCACTGTGCAGCCAGCCATCTTCGTCGATGGTGTCGCGGGTGGCCTCCTCGTTCTTCCAGTAGCCAAGCATCACGCTGCTGCTGCGGGTCAGTAGCTCGTCCATCTCCCCGATCCGGACCTCGATGCCGGGCAGCGGTTTTCCGATCGAGGCGGGCAGGTTGTCATCGGGCGAGTTCACGCTGACCACCGGGCTGGATTCGGTCATGCCGTAGCCATGCAGCACCGGCAGCCCGAGTCCGATGAAGAAACGGGCGATGGGGGGGGGCAGCGGTGCGCCACCACACACGGCAAAGCGCATCTCGCCGCCCAGGCGATCCAGTACCTTGCGCGCCACGATCCGGCTCAGCAGTGGCCAGGCGAGGATGCCTGGCGACCAGGAGGCACGGCCCTGCTGATACTCGAAGCGGCGCCAGCCGACGGCGACCGTGGCCCGGAACAGGGCCCGGCCGAGCGGCGATTTCTCCTTCAGGGTGTTCTGGATGCGGGCATGCACGCGTTCGTAGATGCGTGGGACCGAGATCAGCACCGTGGGTTTTACGGTCACCAGGTCCTCGGACAGACCCTGGATGGAGCGGGCAAACGCGACCTCGGCACCAATCATCATGGGCATGTAGCAGCCACCGGTGCGCTCCAGCATGTGTGACAGCGGCAGGAAGGACAGGAAGCGGTCGCCGGGACACAGGGGGCCCGCCTGCGACGAGGCCCAGGCGTTGTCCAGGATGTTGCGGTGGGAGAGCATGACCCCCTTGGGCCGGCCGGTAGTGCCGGAGGTGAATACAATGGTCGCCAGCCCGTCCGGATCCAGTTCGGGGTGGGAGACGTCAGTGCCGGCACCCGCCTCCAGCCAGTCGTCCAGGGCCACGACGCGCGAATCGCGCGGTTCGCCATCGGTGTGGCCGATGCACACGATGCGTTTCAGCGAGGGCATGTTGCCAAGGTGCCCGCCGAGCCGCCGGCTGTGGACACTTTCTCCCAGTAGCAGCAGCCGCGCCTGGGTCTGGCCGACAATGTCGGACACGTTGTCCGGTCGGTCGTCGGTATACAGCGGTACGCTGATTAGCCCCAGACCCATGGCGGCCTGGTCGAACGCGATCCACTCGCGCGAGTTGGCGAGCATGAGTGCGACCCGGTCGCCGGCCTTGAAGCCCTCGGCGGCCAGCGCGGCCTGCCAGCGGTCGACCATCGCGCCTATCTCGGCCCAGGTCGTCTGTCGCCAGGTCTGGTCAGAGGCGGAGTAGTGGCGGTAGGCGGGGGCCTGGGGGGATCGCTCCACCCGGACGCGAAAAAGCCCGGGCAGGGTAGCAGCCTCGTCGGGCCGGATGGCTTCCGTGGACATGGGTCCTCGCTTCGGTTGGGGACGCTCGTTTCCGAAAGTAGTGGACCGACGCGCGCGGGGCAAGCGGGGCCTTGCGGTTCCGTTTCAGAGGCCGAGTGGATGGGCCACTGGCTGATAGCGCAGCGCGCCCTGCACCAGGCTGATGCCGATCAGCGCGATCACCCCGCCACCGATCAGGCCCAGGGCGGGGCCGGCATAGGCCAGCTGCCCCGCGCGCGTTGCGCCCAGTCGCCGACGGGTCCAGTCGCGTGCGGATACCGCGAGGATGGCCAGTACCGATACCGTCAGCGCAGTGCCCACGGACATCGCCAGTACTGCCGTAATCCCCGCCCATGCCATGCCCAGGGCCGTGGAGACGGCCATCATCAGCACCGCCCCCGAGCAGGGCCGGATGCCGACCGCCAGCACCGTGCCCCACCAGGTGCCGGCGTGGTTCGGATCCACGTGGTGTGGGGTGCCGCAGCCGCATTGTGGTTCGTTGTGGCCATGGTGGTGGTCGTGAGCCGGGTGGGGACCGGCATCGCTGGCTGTGACGGGGGCGTGCCGCAGGCGCCATAGATGGCGCAGGCCACGTGCCATCAGCCACAAGCCCAGCAGCGCGATCAGGGCGAAGCTGGCGATCTCGAGGTGACGTACCTGGCCCAGGGTATCGCGCGCCAGCCAGCCGAGCAGCCCGACCAGGACGCCGACCAGCACGATTGCGGTGATCCCCTGGGCCAGGGCGGCCGCGATGGACAGCGCGATACCGCGGCGCAGGTTCTGGGGCTGGGTGAGGAGGTATGCGCTGATGATCGCCTTCCCATGCCCGGGGCCGGCGGCGTGGAAGATCCCGTAGAGCAGGCTGATCAGGATCAGCGCCCCGGCGGTTTGTGCGGTCGGGCCATCGCGCAAGACGTGCAGGCCCTCGGTCAGGCGACGGTGCAACTGGCGCTGGGTCTGGAGCATCCAGCCAGTCAGGCGTTCCATGGGCCCCGGGGCGTCGGCCACGGGGCGCGGTGCCGCAAGGCCGTCAGAGGGCTCCGGGGCATCGCGTTCGGCGGGCGCCGTGGTGGGGGCGCCCAGCGGGTGGCCGGTCTCGGCCTGCGCGAATCCGGCACCGCCCAACATCAGGAGCAGCAACAGCAGACCCTGAAGCAGGGCGCGGGTTCGGTGGTGAAGCGGGCGTAGGTTGGTGCGCATGGCGTTACTGTATAACACTCAGGCTGGGGTTGGGGTTGCGCGGCGTCCGGTCGTGGGGCGGGGCCTGGTTCAGTCGCATTCCAGTGTG
Organism: Thioalkalivibrio sp.; assembly: GCA_007120575.1. Taxonomy (GTDB): domain Bacteria; phylum Pseudomonadota; class Gammaproteobacteria; order Ectothiorhodospirales; family Ectothiorhodospiraceae; genus Thioalkalivibrio. The sequence continues at coordinate 2,957 of SKNJ01000137.1, read as the reverse complement.
GCAACCTCCGCGAAGTGACGCCCCAGGTCGTTGACCGGGCTGCGGTCCTGACGTTCCAGGGTGGCGGCGTAGCGGATCAGCTGCGGATCCGGCCGGGCCTCGTTGATGACGACCTCGCATCCGGGCCGGTTTTCCACGAACACGATGTCGGCCGCGTCATGCAGGATCTCGATCCAGTACTCGGGATCAAAGACCCGGTAGCTGAAGGCATCGCCGGCCTGGATGTCGAGTTCGTTCAGCGGCAACTCGAAGCGCAGGTGCAGGCGCCGGTCCTCCAGGGTCAGGCGCGGGTCGCGGGCCTGTGGTACGTCCAGGTGTTCGTCCGCCCGTTGCAGTTCGGTGAAGTAGGCGTATGCAGCCAGGTTTTCGAGGATGCGGTCGGCGGCGTGTTCCAGCGCCGAGTCGATGCCGGTGGCGCCATCCAGGTCCCGCGTCAGGTCCTCCAGCAGCATGTGGCTGTAGGTCGGGTCGATGCGCCAGGATTGCTGCATGCTTACCAGTCCGCCGGCATCGTCGAACACCAGCCCCACGCGCAGATCGATCCAGGCATGGGGATGGGCGAGGGCACTGGCCGGCAGAAGCAGGCCCAGCACCAGTGCCAGTCGCATGAGCCAGCCGTCTGTCGGGTTCGGGCGAGCGGCGCGCGCGTGCTGGGAGAGCGAGACCGGTTTTTCGGTCTCTCGAGGCGCATCGTGGGGGCTCAGTGACGAGAGGGAGCGGGAAAGGGGGCCGCTCTTCCGCCCGCGCGGGGGGGCGGTCCGGGATTTGACAGCCTGCCAGATACGATGATTTAGCGTCATCGGGGGGCTCGCTGCCAGCGCGTGCCGTCCGGGGTGTCTTCCAGCTCGATGCCGCGCGCGACGAGTTCGTCGCGGATTGCATCCGCCGTGGCAAAGTCGCGGTCCTGGCGCGCGGCCTGGCGCGCGGCGATGCGTTCCTCTACCCAGGTGGCCAGGTCGTCGCCTCCGGCGTCACCCTGGAACCACGTGGCCGGATCCTGCTGCAGCAGTCCCAGCAGGGCGCCGCCGGCCAGGAGCTCGCCCTTGCGCCGGGCACGCTCGGCCTGGTCGGAGGCGGCCGCCAGGGTGTCGCTCATCCGGTGCAAGGCGGTGATCGCGGCCGGGGTGTTGAGGTCGTCCAGCAAGGCGGTGAACACGGGTGTATCGGCGGCCGCAACGTTGTCGGCCTCGATCGCGGCCGCATCGCGCAGTACCCGGTACAGGCCATTCAGGCTGTTGCGCGACTGGGTCAGGGTCTCTTCGGAGAAGTTCAGCGGCGCGCGGTAGTGGCGTGACAGTAGCGCCAGGCGCAGCACCTCGCCGGGATAGTGTTGCAGCAGGTCGTTCAGCAGCCGGAAGTTGCCCAGCGATTTGGACATCTTCTCGCCGTCGATGGTCAGGTGGCCGTTGTGCACCCAGTAGCGGGCGTAATGCGTGCCGTGCTCGTGGCAGCCTTCGGCCGCGCAGCCCTGGGCGATTTCGTTTTCGTGGTGCGGGAACACCAGATCGTGGCCGCCACCATGGATATCGATCATCGGGCCCAGGTGGCTGCGGATCATCGCGGTGCATTCCAGGTGCCAGCCGGGCCGGCCGGTGCCCCAGGGACTGTCCCAGCCGGGTTCGCCCGCGGCCGCCGGCTTCCACAGCACGAAATCGCCGGGGTGGTGCTTGTAGTCGGCCACCTCGACCCGGGCACCCGCCTGCATGTCGTCCAGGGAGCGTCCGGACAGGGCGCCGTAGTCGGGGTAGGAGGTCACGTCGAACAGCACGTGATCGTCGGATACGTAGGCGTGACCGCGTTCGATCAGGCGCTCGATCAGTTCGATCATCGGCTGGATGTGGTCGGTCGCGCGCGGCTCGATACTCGGTTCCAGGGTGCCCAGTGCGGCGATATCCTCGTGGAAGGCCCGCGTGAAGCGTTCGGTCAGCGCGGCGATGGACTCGCCGTTGTCGGCGGCGGCCTTGTTGATCTTGTCGTCGACGTCGGTGATGTTGCGGGCATAAATCACGTGAGCCGGGCCGTAGAGCTCGCGCAGGACGCGAAACAATACGTCGAACACCACCACCGGCCGGCCATTGCCAATGTGCACGCGGTTATACACCGTTGGGCCACAGACATAGAGGGTGACCCGCTCGGGATCCAGTGGCACGAATGGCTCATCCTGTCCGCCCAGGGTGTTGTGCAGGACCAGTTGCCGGGATGCCGTCGAGGGGCTCATTTCCCGTTTCTCTTGCCGTACAGGGTGTCCGGATCGATCTCGGGATCGCTGGTGACTACCACTTCGTCGCGCCCGACCTCCAGATAGAAGCAGCTATGCCGTCCGGTATGGCAGGCCGGCCCGGTCTGATCCACCTTCAGCAGGATCGTGTCGCCGTCGCAGTCCAGGTGCAGGGAATGCAGCCGCTGCACCTGGCCGGACTGCTCGCCCTTGCGCCACAGTGCCTGGCGTGAACGCGAGTAGTAGCAGACCCGACCGGTCGCCAGGGTCTCGTCCAGGGCCTCGCGGTTCATCCATGCCAGCATCAGGACCTCGCCGGTATCGTGCTGCTGGGCGATCGCGGGGATCAGGCCGTCGGGATTGAGCTTAAGCCGGTCGAGGACCCGGGCGCGGGGCTCGCGGGTGTTGCTGAGGGCGTCTTCGAGCGTCTTGAACATGGCTGGGTCGGGTTGGGGAGACGCCCAAGGGTAGCATTTGCGCGGCCATTGCCGAAGGCTTCGGGGCCGGCCGGGGCGGACGTCGGGGGTTGCGTCCGGAGATTACTCGCTGCGCTCGCCCTTCGGGCCGGCCTGCGGCCGTTCAACGCGCTTCGCGCTTTTGTGCCACGGCCCCTGGAGAGGCCTCAATGGAATGGACGCCCCCGCCCTATTACGGCATCGCGATGTGCCAGAGTGGGGGTGATCACTCTCACTCGAAGAAGACGGAGGCGTCCGGATGCAGGTTACAACACTCGGCATTG
>SKNJ01000202.1 GCA_007120575.1 Thioalkalivibrio sp. | reverse complement strand
GGACAACATCTCGGCACGCAGCAAGAACGGCGTGCTGGAGGTGCGGATCCCCAAGCAGGCCCGTGTGCAGCCTCGCCGGATCGAGATCGAAAGCTGATCCGGCTCGGACCCCGCCCGCGGCCGTGGGCCGCAGGCGGTATTGCGAGGCGCTGCGCTCGAGTAGCGCCTTGTTTTTTGGCAACACCCGACCGGGTGGCAGCCGAATCCCCGGTATGATGTGACCGGCGATTCGGGTGGCACCCGCGACCGGGCCGCCCCGGCAATGCGGCCCGTGGAACGCAGGGCACCGATTCGAGGCAAGCGATGGAATACAAGGATTACTACAAGGTTCTCGGCGTAAAGCGCGACGCCAGCCAGGACGAGATCAAGAAGGCCTACCGCAAGCTGGCGCGCAAGTACCATCCGGATGTCTCCAAGGACCCGGACGCCGAGACGCGCATCAAGGAGGTCAACGAGGCCTACGAGGCCCTGGGCGACCCCGAAAAGCGCAAGGCCTACGACCAGCTCGGCGCCGACTGGCGTCAGGGTCAGGACTTCCGGCCACCGCCGGGCTGGGACGGCTGGACCCAGCACGGTGGCGGTGGCCGCGCGCGCGGCGCCGGGGGCGCCGACTTCGGCGGCTTCTCCGACTTCTTCGAGTCGGTGTTCGGTGGCGGCGGCATGGGCGGTGCCGGACGTCGGCGCGGCGGTTTCCATGCGCGTGGCGCGGACCGCGAGGCACGTGCCGAGATCAGTCTGGAGCAGGCCCTGAAGGGGACCGAGGTGTCGCTGACCGACGGCGAAGGCCGCGTCCAGCGGATACGCATCCCCGCCGGGGCGAAGGACGGCTCGCGCCTGCGGGTGCGCGGCCAGGGCGACCCGGGTGTAGGCGGCGGGGCCGCCGGCGACCTGCTGCTGGAAATCCGCATCAAGCCCGACAAGCACTACCGCCTGGAGGGGCGCGACATGTATCGGGATATCCCGATCACGCCTTGGGAGGCGGCGCTGGGTGCGACCATCGAGGTGCCCACCCCGCACGGCTCGGTGAACCTCAAAGTGCCGCCCGGCACCCAGTCCGGCAACCAGATGCGGCTGAAGGGCAAGGGCCTGCCGGGCAGCCCGGCGGGCGACCTGTACCTGCGCCTGATGATCGAGGTCCCGCCGGAGGACGAGGCGGGCGACTGGTACCGCAGGATGGCAGAGGAATCCACGTTCGACCCGCGGGCCGACCTGGCGCCATGATCCGAGCCCCACGGCTTCCGGCCACCAGGAAGCACCGGTCGGGGGAGGCCAGCGCCGCCCCCTGGACGAACACCAGGGCGCCCCGGCGCCATCGCGCCTGCGGGACAGGCGCCCGCACGGACGCGTCGCCTGATCCGCGCCTTCGGGTCTCGCGGCTCCGGGGGCTGCCCGGCGGGCTTGCTACGAATACGGGATGAACCAACTGACAAAGGGGGGCGCATGCGCCGGCTGACTTCCTTTCTGATCCTTGTACTGGCCCTCACCGGAGTGGTGCCGGCCGCGGCCCAGCTTCCCGCGGCGGTGGACGGCGAGCCGCTCCCGTCGCTGGCCCCGATGCTCGAGCGCACCATCCCCGGGGTGGTCAATATCGCCACCCGCTCACGGGTGGTGGAACCGGTCAGCCCGCTGTTCGACGATCCGTTCTTCCGCCACTTTTTCGATGTCCCCGAACGCCAGCGCGAGCGCGAACGCCAGGGCCTGGGCTCCGGGGTGATCGTGGATGCCGAGGCGGGCACCATCCTGACCAACGCGCACGTGATCGCGCGCGCCGACAGCATCCTGGTGACGCTGTATGACGGACGCCAGTACGAGGCCGAGGTGGTTGGCACCGACCCCGCCACCGACGTGGCGGTGATCCGCATCGAGGCCGAAGACCTGCACGCGCTGCCGCTGACCGATTCCGACGCCCTGAAGGTGGGCGATTTCGTGGTCGCGATCGGCAACCCGTTCGGTCTCGGGCAGACCGTGACCAGCGGGATCGTCAGCGCCCTGGGGCGCAGCGGTATCGGCGGCGCGGGCTTCGAGGACTTTATCCAGACCGATGCGTCGATCAACCCGGGTAATTCCGGCGGCGCGCTGGTCAACCTGCGCGGCGAGCTGGTGGGGATCAACACCGCGATCCTGGCGCGCGGCGGCGGCAACATCGGCATCGGCTTTGCCATTCCGTCCAACATGGCCAGCCAGATCCAGGAGCATCTGCTGGCGGAGGGGCGTGTGGAACGCGGGGCGCTGGGGGTCGGGATCCAGGACCTGACGCCGGCGCTGGCCCAGGCCTTCGAGCTGGACATCACCCGGGGCGCGGTCATCACGCGCGTGGACCCCGGCTCCGCCGCCGCGCGCGCCGGGCTGCAAGCGGGCGATGTGGTGCTGCGAGTGGACGGACAGCCGGTCCGCTCGGCCGGCGACCTGCGCAACCGCCTGGGGCTGTTGCGCGCCGGTAGCGAGGTCGCGCTGGATATCCTGCGCGACGGCCGCGAACGCAGCATCACCGCGCGTCTGGATCGCCCGGAGGAGCGCCGCGTCGAGGGCGCCGCGATCCATCCGCGCCTGGAGGGGGTCCGGTTGTCGGAAACCACCGGGCGCGCCGGCCGCCTCCGGGTGGCGGTGGTGGCGGTGGAGCCGCAGTCGGCCGGCGCGCGCGTGGGCCTGCGTCCGGGCGATGTCCTGCTCGCCATCAACCGCCAGCCGATCGAGCGCCTGGCCGACCTGCCGCAACAGCTCTCCGCCCGCCAGGCGCTGGAGATCCAGCTCCGCCGCGGCAACCAGACGCTGTACCTGACCCTGCGCTGATCCACTCTTCCCGGGGCGGGGCATTCCCCACGGCGCCAGGGCGTTCCCCCGCTGTGGCAGGCGTTTCGCGCGCCACGTGCTCCTGCGGATCCGGGGCCAGCAAGGCCGCGGGGGCACGGTTCGGCGGACGCGGCGCAGGTCAGGCCGGGCGGTCGAGGCGGCGGAATTCCTGCAAGTGGTGGTACTGGTCGGTGACGAGTTCGAAGGTGCCGTGCACGCCGCGCTGGTCCAGGTGCGAGCGCAGGATGCGGGCCGGGAACTGCACGCTGACGCCATCCTCGGTGACCGCGTGGACCGTGGTGGCGCGCCCGCTGTAGTAGTCCTCCATCTCGGCCCGCGGGATGGCCAGGTGGATGCGGTAGCGACGCAGCCCGGGTGCGCTCATTCCAGGTTCTGGACCTGCTCGCGCATCTGCTCGATCAGGACCTTCATCTCTACCGAGGCCTGAGTCACGGCCAGGTCGTGCGACTTCGAGGCGAGGGTGTTGGCCTCGCGGTTGAATTCCTGCATCAGGAAATCCAGGCGCCGCCCGCAGGGACCTTCTCCGTCCAGGGTTTCGCGCACCGCGACGATATGGCCGTCGGTGCGGTCCAGTTCCTCGGCGACATCCATGCGCTGGGCCAGCAGCGCGACTTCCTGCTCCAGGCGCTTCGGGTCCAGGCTGACGTCGAGTTCGCTGATCCGGGATGCGAGGCGCGCGCGCTGCTCCCGCAGCGTGGGCTCGCGACGCTCGCGGATAAACGCGGCCTGGGCCGCCAGCGCGTCCAGCCGCTCGCGCAGGACCGTAACCAGTTGCTGCCCCTCGGCATGACGCATCGCGGCCAGTTGCTCCAGGGCCTGGTCCAGACCCGCCAGCAGCGGCGCGGCCAGGGTCTCGGGGTCGGCGCGACTGTCGTGATCCAGTACGCCGCGCCAGCCGAGCAGCGCCAGTGGCGAGACCTGGGCGGGCTCGGTCATCATCGCGCCAACCGCGTCGCAGGCATGGATCAGCTCGCGCACGCGTTCGCGGTCGAACGCGGTGGGCGAGCCGGCGGCCTGGCCGCGATCCCGGAGCACTACGTCGACCTTGCCGCGTGCCAGGGCCTGCTTGAGGCGCTCGCGTACCTTCGGCTCCAGTGCACGCAGGTGATCCGGCAGGCATACCCGCTGTTCCAGGTAGCGGTGGTTGACGCTTTTCAGCTCCCAGTCGAATACCCCGGCGTCGAGGCTGACGGTGTGGCGAGCGAAGCCGGTCATGCTGGCAATCATGGCGTATCCCTGTCTGGTGGTTCGGCCGGCGGGGTCTCCCCGCGTCTCCCTGGCGTGTCCCGTATACTGCGCAGCCTGAGGGCGACCTTCCGCCGGTTGGCTGCCCCTGTCCAGTCACAATCTAGCAAGGATTCCGGTATGCGACCCAGTGGCCGAAGCGCCGACGAGATGCGCCCCGTGCGTTTTACCCGCCATTTCACCCGGCACGCGGAGGGCTCGGTGCTGGTGGAGTTTGGCGACACCCGAGTGCTGTGCAATGCCACCGTCGAGTCCCGCGTGCCGCCGTGGCTGAAGAACAAGGGGCGGGGCTGGGTCACTGCCGAATACTCCATGCTCCCGCGCTCCACCCACGATCGCATGGTGCGCGAGGCCGCGCGTGGCAAGCTGGGCGGGCGCACCATGGAGATCCAGCGGCTGATCGGCCGCTCGCTGCGCGCCGCGGTGGATCTGGAGGCGCTCGGCGAACGCCAGATCATTGTCGACTGCGACGTG
>SKNJ01000044.1 GCA_007120575.1 Thioalkalivibrio sp. | reverse complement strand
GGATCGGCCCCGGCCAAGGATCCGGCACGGAGCCAATCACGACGAAATCGCCTCTGTTCATCCCCTTCCAAAATAGTCCATCCCGGCAGTACAAATGGCTTGGCAGAAGAATCGATGCGGACTCGACGGAATCGGGACACCCACCATCCTGCCCCATCCAGGCCACGCGAACGATCACACACAATGCATCCGTGAGGCCGATCGGGAATCCGCGCCGTCCGGGGTGGATGGACTGAGCACGACGCCATGTTCAAGCTGGCCGGATTCTCGGAACAGGAGATCGACGAGTTAATGCAAAGCCATCAGTTGCCGGATAGTGGCCGAGATTGTTTGATTTTCTCGCCCGACTTCTTCGAAGCAATCGCACACATGCCCCGATTTTCGACTGCGGACGACCTGGAACCAATCAAGAACCTGTAGTGGAAACCGCATCCTTTTCTCGCGCTCCAGGGCTTTCCGTGTGCGGGCCAATTCATGGACACCAGGCGGCCTTCAACGAGGCTGGCTGCGGACAAGGGGTTGGTCAAGGCGGGTAGACCCAAGCCCGGGCAAGCGCATGATCCTCGATGCGTTGCGGGTCTGAATACTCCGAGTTAGAAGGACACAGGGGAAACACTGATGAATGTACCCGCGCGCGCACGGCGTTGCGGCTCACCTGTAGCAGAATGACTGCACGGCAGTCACCGCGCATTGATCGCACGCAAAAGTGACTCGAGCGCGAACGGGTACATTCATCAGTGTTTCCCTATGCCACCAGAACAGGTGGAAGTTTGCGGAGCCCTTCATGCAGGAAGCACCGGCCAGGCGAGGGATGTACCTACGGGAGGTGATACAGGCCTCCCGGCCTTCCTTTCTGCTGTTGACTCCATTGTGTGTGCTGCTGGGTGCGGGCACCGCGTTCGCCATCGAAGGCAGTATCGACCCACGGCGTCTGGCGCTGATCCTGGCGGGCGCGTTGCTGGCCCATGCGGCGGTCAACCTGTTCAATGAATTCGAGGACTTTCGTTCGGGTCTGGATTGGCAGACACGGCGGACGCCCTTCAGTGGCGGCAGCGGGGCACTGCCGGCACAGCCGGCGGCAGCGCCATGGGTTCGCCTTGGGGCATGGGTATCCCTCGGGATGGTGGTCGGGATCGGTCTTTTCCTGGTCATCGAGGCCGGCCCGGGGCTACTTGCACTGGGCCTTGTCGGCCTGGTGCTGATCTTCGGCTACTCGGGCTGGATCACACGTTCTCCCCTGCCGTGCCTGGTGGCCCCCGGTCTGGGCGTGGCGCTGATGGTACCGGGCACCCATTACGCACTGAACGGAAGCTTCGCGATCGAGGCCTTTCTCGCCGCGCTGGTGCCGCTGTTTCTGGGCAGCGCGCTGTTGTTGCTCAACCAGTTTCCGGACGTGGAGGCCGACCGTTTGGCGCAGCGCCGGCACCTGCCGATCGTGCTGGGTCGCAGGCGCGCCGCCGATGTGTTTGCCGCCCTGGTCGCGGCAGCCTACGTGTCCCTGGCGCTGTCAGCCCTGGGGGGAGGACTCCCCGCCGGTGCCACGGCGGGGCTCTTGTGCCTTCCGTTCGGAATACTCGTAGCGCTGCGGGTGCGTCGTCACGCAATGGACCAGTCCGCGTTGTTGCCCTGGATGGGAGCCAATGTGGCGACAACCCTCGTGACCCTGGCACTCATGGGGATCGGCCTGCTGTGGTCGTGAATCTGGAACAAGGGGATCACTCCTGACGCAGAGAGACGGAGAAAACCCGAGGACAGAGGTATTTGCCACCGTGCGACCATGAAGAGACGCCCGCCTTGCCCCACACCCTCCGAACCGGTCGGGGCCTCCACACAGCCATTGCTACTGTGCGGTTTCCGGTGGTAGGGTCTTCGCAAGCCCGCGTTTTGCCTACCCAGACGGGAACACATCATCACTGGTGCGCATGATCCTCCGGATTCAGTCGGCGCCACCATCGCTCGCGAGGCTGGTCATGTTCCACACCCGTCATCTTTTGTTCTTGTGCGCCTTGGCGCTCATCGTCCCCGGTCTGCTCGCGTGTGGTGACCCGAACGCTGAAGCGGCGCGCGACGACCCCGAGCGCATGGCCCGACAGGCGGTTCCCGAACATAATCCCGAGGCGACCTACGAGGGTCGCACCGCTCGCCAGCATGCCGAACGCCTGAGTGACCTCAGTCACATGCGACAACTCGCGGCACTACGCGACATCGCCGCCATGGGCGTGCACGGTCTGCCTGCACGCGAAGCCATCCACGACCTCATCGACGGCATCGCGGCGCGCGACCTGCACCCTCGGGTGGCAGACGAAGTGGAGCTGGTGGCGCTGGGTACGCTGCATGCCATCCAGGCACCGGAGGCACCCGCCATGCTGCGCCAGCGGATTCTGGACCCGGGCTATAGCGACCGCACCGACACCTATGGACGCCTGATCGGTGCCGCCGTGGACACCGGCATGGATCCGCAGAGCCTGGGCGCCGACGTGACCGGGTTGGCCGCTTCCGACCCGGGACACGCCGCGCGCCTCCTGCGCACCGAGACCCTGCCGGACACCGTTCAGGCGGCGCTGGCACAGACCCTGTTCCCGCTGGATCACGACGAAGATACGGCCCGGTTCTTCCTTGAACGGCTCGCCGATTTCGACTTCCTCGATCACGCGCAGGAGCTGGATTACGTCCGGTCCCATCGGGCACTGGCGAGCGCGAACAGCCGGGCCACACGCGACCTGCTGGTCTCGATCGGTACCGAAGAAGCGCTGGACCTCGCACTCGACATTGGCGACACCACCGCGGTACGCGAGCCGCAACTGGTCGGCCGGTTCGCCCAATCGAAAATGGGCCCGGAGCGGGCCATGGGGCGGATGCTGGAGGCGGCCATGACAGCCGAGACGCCGGAAACCATCAACGCGGCGACCAACAGCATGGGGCGCCTCACGCAGGCGCTTGCACGTCCGTTCAAGGGGCGCGAACCGGAACCGGGAACGCCGGAACTGAATCTCGGGACGGTGCACGCTCTGCAGGTCGGTGCGCTAACCCGATTGATCCAGGAAGGCCCTTCCGTGGAACATCGATCGCTGGGTGTCGAGAGCCTTGGCCAGTATCTGCGCAACGACCGCGAGGTACCCGTCAATCCGGCGCTGGACCCGATTTTCGCGATCGCCAGCAGTCCGGAACACGGGCGCGAGGCGATGCTGAACGCCCAGCAGACGCTGCAACGGACGGTCACGTCCTTCGGCGGGGCGCTGGAGCAGGATCCGGAATACGTGTACGTCAACAGCGTCCGGATGCTCTGGACCAGCACCGATGCCGAGACGGCGGCCGTGGCGCAGCGGATCCTGGGTGGCGCGAGGCGGTTTCCGGAACATGCGGCGTTGATCCTCGATCAGCTCCATCAGACGATGCCGGCACATCAGGATGACTGGGCCGTCAACCCGGCCGCGGCCGTGGCGTTGAGTCTGGCGAGCCTGGGTCCGTTCGATCGTCAGCCCGCCCGTGAACAAGGCACCATCGTGGTGGGGCAGCTCATTGCCAGTGAAAAGGCCGAACTGACGTTTCTGAACCAGGCATTGAGACAACACATGAACGCCCTGGCGCAGGCCGACAACAACTCGGTGGCCGGACTCATCGGCTTGCTCAGACCGACCATCTTTGCCGAGCACCATGCCCTGCATCGGGAATTCGAACCCGCGGCCTTCGCAAGGGTGATGCTGCAGCGACCTGCCTGGCTCGAAGACGACCCTGCAGCGGCAACGCAGTGGCAGGCTTTCCTGCAAGAAGTGGTCGCGGCCGACCGCGAGCATTTCAGCGCCACGGCCCAGGAAGCCCTGAACGCCCTTTAGGCGCCAGGCAATCACCCAGTCCGTGATCCTTCAGCCCCCATTCCAGGCGGAAGGAAGCGCCAGGACTCACAGAACAAGGACACCCCCATGCCGATCCTTCTCACGCATTCCCGCCCTGGTCGCGGACTCTCCGCTTCGGCCGCCCTGCTCGTCGCCGCCTCGTTGACGACCGCATCGGTGGCAGCGCAGGACATCAGCGGCATGGCCTCGCAGGACATCCGCAGCATGACGTCGCTGGGATCGCTGCATGCCAGGATCGAGGACCAGGCACAGGAGTGGGTGATCCTCGGTGGCGAAGTCGATGGCGAGATGCTGGCCTCGGCAAGCTGGCAACCCATCACCATGCCCGAGAGCCCCATGGCCAGGATGATGGCAACCATGGATGAAGAGCAACGCCAGCAGATGGAACAGGCCATGGGCGCGAGTGGCATGGGCGTCGACCAGCAACACGTCCGGCTTCGCATCGCCGGCTTCGACCCGGAATCCGGCCAGGTACAACGCGCGGGAATGCTCTCCATCGAACTGGGGATGCTGGCCACGCGCGACATGGATACAGTGCATTCCCGGATGCACGAAGCCGATGTTTCCTATTTCCGCAAAACCGATGACGGCGTCAGCCTCCTGGTGGCCGACACCCGGTCCGCCGGGGCCAGGACCGGGGTCGAGTTCGATCGGCTGGAGCTCAGCGGTGACACCGGTTTCGCTGAAGGACG
>SKNJ01000322.1 GCA_007120575.1 Thioalkalivibrio sp. | reverse complement strand
CGGGGCGGTACCTTCACGCTTGTCTTCACCGGCGACGACGGGGTTACGTACAGCGTACGATTCGACGTCCGTCCGCAAGTGGCCTTCACCAGTACCCGGCAGTTCGGTACTGCGGGCGAGTCGGTGGAGGTTCGGGCGGTGCTCGAGGGCACGCCGGCGCAGTATCCGGTGATCGTGTCCTATGCCCTGACCGGTTCGGAGCTGATCGAGACCGCCGAACCCGGGCTCCAGACCGCCGGAGAGTTCCGCTTTGTTGCCGAGGGCGAACATGCGCGTCTGCGTACCCTGAACCTGACCCCGAATGCCCGGACTGGCGAGATCACGCTGGCCCTGCGTGCGGGGCAAGGGTCGGACTACGCTCTGCCCGGCGATCCGGCCGAGCACCGGATCCTGCTGCGCGAGGCGGAAGAAGTGCCGCTCGCCGTGCATCTCGAGATCGAGCAGGACGGCCGAACGATTCGTGACGGTGTGGTTACGCAGGCCGATGGCCCGGTCACCCTGCGGGTGGACCCCGAGATCGGACTGGCGTTCGACTGGAGCAACTCCGATCTCGACCTGGAAATCCACCAGGCCACGGGCAGTACCGTGACGTTCGTGCCCCAGGGGCTCGACGGGGTCTACCACGCGCGCCTGCGGGTGACCGAGATCGACGAACCCGGCCGCGTCGCCACCCTCGAGCAACGCCTGCGCGTGGTAGCCGATCGCGACGCCATCCCGCCGGCCTACCGCGACTTCTACAGTGACGACCCGGACCAGTGGCACTTCCTCCCGATTTGCCGCGACGGTACCTTCCGTCCCGTGGGCCCCGGCCTGTGTGCCGAGGATTCCCGCGAGGTCCCGGTGGTCGTGCCGGAGGGCTACCAGGTGCGGCTCGGCCTGTATTCCGAGGCGGCGTCCTGGGCATCCGGTCGGTTCGGTCTCGGCATCACGCCGGACGACCTGCGTGATGCGGCCGGCGAGCCGGCGCTCAACCAGGAAGACCCGCCGTACGACCACCTCGGCTACCTGGTGGATTTCGAGATCTTCGATCTGCAGCACCCGGGTCAGGCCGTGCCGGCGGTCATCCCGCTGCCCGAAGGCCGGGAGATCCCCGAGCAGGCCGTATGGAGGAAATGGCGTCCGGCCGAGGGCTGGCAGGACTTTGTAGTGGATGATGCCAACCAGCTGCACTCCGCTCCGATCACCGATGCCGGTTGCCCATGGCCCGGCTCGGACCGCTGGACCGGCGGCCTGACCGAGGGTGACCACTGCGTGCGCCTGATCATCGAGGATGGTGGTCCGAACGACCTCGACGGCGAGCGCGACGGAGTGATCCGTGACCCCGGTACCCTGGCCACGCCCGTCGGCACCGGCGACTCGCCGGGAGACGGCGGCGAAGGGGGCGGCGACCGCGACGATACGGAAAGCCGTGGCGGGGGCGGCGCAAGCGGCCCGTTGCTGCTGCTCGGCCTGCTTGGCCTGGGCCTGCTCGCGCGGACCCGCCGCCGGCTGCCCGTGGCCCGTTAGTCGGTGCCTCCCCGGGACGTCGCCGCGGGCACGCCGTGGTGATGCTCGCGGCCCGCCCCGGTACGCGATTCGCGGCGTTTCGAGCGCCGCTGATCGTCGCCCTGGCTGCGGTGCTGGTCGCCACGCTGGGGGACGCGGGTGCGCTCGCCTTACGCTACGAGCGCGAGGCCATCCACGCCGGTGCGTTCTGGCGCCTGCTTACCGGCCACTGGGTTCACCTGGGTTGGCAGCATCTGGCCCTCAACCTGGCTGCGTTATTCCTGATCTGGCACCTGTTTGGTGCTGCCCTCGGCACGCGATCGTGGCTGCTGCTGATCCTGGCACTGGCCGTCGGCCAGTCCCTGGCCCTGCTGGCATTCCATCCGGAGATCGCCTGGTACCTGGGGCTTTCCGGGCTGTTGCACGGACTGCTGGCGGCCGGCGCGCTGCTGAGCCTGCGTGCCTCGCCGCTGCTCGCCGGCGTGGCGCTCGTTCTGCTGCTCGGAAAGCTCGCCCTTGAGGCCTGGCAGGGCCCCACGGCCGGCATGGCCGACTGGCTCGGCGGCGCCGTGATTACCGAGGCCCACCTGTACGGCGCCGCCTGCGGACTGGCCGGGGCAGCCGCCATCGCCCTGCTGCGCCGTTCGCGTGCCCTCTGTCAGCCCCATCCCTGAAGCTCGCAAGACCGTACCGCCTTCTCTGGTAATGCTCGACCAATGAAATTTTTCTTGGGGGTGGCTCACTGTGTGAGCCACCCCCGGTGCTACAACGGACTCTCGAGCCACACCCGAAGGAGTCCGACCATGACACGTATCAGCCAGGCCCGACCGACCCCCGCCCTGCGTGGCTACTATGCCCGGCGCGGCCCCTACAACCGCACGGCCACCACCGGCGAACTGCTGCAGCGCATCCCGCTGGCCGGTTACCGCCACCACGACGCGCCGAAACTCTGGAACCTGCTCAAGCGCGGCCAGGCCCTGACCCTGCGGCGCGAGCGCCTGAACCCGCACGACGACAAGGCGGTCGCGATCGACTGGCTGGATCACCAACTCGGCTATCTACCGCGCGAACAAAATGGGCTCGCCGCCGAGCTGCTCGACCGCGACGAGCGCCTGATCGCCCGCATCCTCGACAAGCGCGACCGCGACGGCCGCCACAAGGGGCTTGAACTCGGGGTTTACCGCGTGGGGCCCAGCCGGCGCGCCTGACCTCCGACGCATGAGCCGACGCCGATGACCCACGCACAACCGACGGCACCCTTCGCCCGGGTGCGAACGTTACCGGAACCCCGAGCGCGCGCAGACGCGCGACCACGCTGCGCCACAGGGCCAGCCACACCCTGGACCAGTTGCCCAACCGGCGCGGTGTTCGGGGCGTCCGCACGCAAGGACACGGTTCGCTACACCGTGCTGGCCCATCTGCATGGCGCGCCTTCCAGCGCGAGGGTTTCGCCACCGACGACGAAATCCTGCGCGTCAGTCATCCCCGGCACGGACACCGCCCGACTGCACTGTTCTCACTCGCGAGAATAACGCCGCTCGCTATTAACACTTCGCCAGGTTTTCGTTAATAGCGACAGAAATTTTTTCAGACGCCCCCTGGGTGGCTCACTCAGTGAGCCACCCAGTGTGCTCCCATGGGCCTGCGAGCTGGTCACGCCAGGCACTAGCGCGGTCAGCCCGAAAAAACACCATCAAGAGCATGGAAAAATTCGCGGCCCGGTGGCACGGTGGACGCAGAATGAAGCCGGGATCGAAACCAGTAGCGCTTGTCGCTGAAGCGACGGCAGGGAGGCTCTCATGGAGGATTTGTCACCCAGTGACCTGAAGACCATCCTTCACTCGAAACGGGCCAATATCTACTACCTCCAGTACTGTAGGGTGCTGGTGAACGGCGGCCGTGTGGAGTACGTCACCGACGAGGGAAAGCAGTCCCTCTACTGGAACATCCCCATCGCCAACACGACCACTCTGCTGCTGGGAACCGGGACCTCCATCACTCAGGCTGCGATGCGGGAACTGGCCAAGGCCGGGGTGCTCGTCGGCTTCTGCGGCGGCGGGGGAACTCCACTGTTCAGCGCAAACGAAGTGGATGTGGAGGTAGCTTGGTTCAGCCCGCAAAGCGAATACCGACCAACCGAATACCTCCAGCAATGGGTTCAGTTCTGGTTCGATGACACCCGCAGGCTGGCCGCCGCCCGTCGCTTCCAGCTCGCTCGTATGGAGCGGATCGAAGCCATCTGGCTACGTGCCAGGACGCTGCCGAACGAAGGCTTCGATGTCGCCGAAGAACGGCTACGCACGCTCCTTGAGCCCATGGAGAGTGCCATCCGCGCGGCCGCGACCAACACCGACCTGCTGACCCTGGAGGCACGACTGACCAAACAGCTGTTCGGCCTGGCCTCGCGGACCGTGGGCTATGGCGAATTCACCCGTGCCAAACGCGGCTCCGGGACCGACCCCGCCAACCGCTTTCTCGATCACGGCAACTATCTCGCCTACGGGCTCGGCGCAACGGCAACCTGGGTACT
Organism: Thioalkalivibrio sp.; assembly: GCA_007120575.1. Taxonomy (GTDB): domain Bacteria; phylum Pseudomonadota; class Gammaproteobacteria; order Ectothiorhodospirales; family Ectothiorhodospiraceae; genus Thioalkalivibrio. The sequence goes on along the minus strand of SKNJ01000322.1, from coordinate 532 downwards.
CGGCATCCCGCACGGGTTGGCGGTTCTTCACGGAAAAACTCGCCGCGGCGGTCTGGTGTTCGACGTGGCCGACCTGGTGAAGGACGCCGTCATCCTGCCTCAGGCCTTTATATCCGCCATGCGCGGCGACGAAGAACAGGATTTCCGCCAGGCCTGCGTGGATCGGCTGACCCAGGTCGAGGCACTGGACTTCATGATCGACACCCTGAAGTCGGTTGCCCAAGAGGGCGCGAGGGACACCGCATGAACGTCCTGTTCATTTCCCAGTGCAGCAAGAACGCCCTGCGGGAAACCCGACGTGTTCTCGATCAGTTCGCCGAACGCCGCGGCGAGCGCACCTGGCAGACGCCCATCACCCAGGAAGGGCTCGACACCGCCCGACGCATGCTCCGCAAGAATGCCCGGCGCAACACGGCCGTTGCCTGCCACTGGATCCGCGGACGCAACCAGAGCGAGGTTCTATGGATTGTCGGCAATGCGAGCCGGTTCAACCTGCGTGGCGCGGTTCCGACCAATATGACCAGCCGCGATG
>SKNJ01000094.1 GCA_007120575.1 Thioalkalivibrio sp. | reverse complement strand
TACCAGGACACGGGGAACAGGCACCGCACGTGGTGCCGGGCGATCATCGACGCCGGCGCAGACCACGTGATCGCACACGGGACCCACAAGGCCGATCGCATCGAAACCCGTCGGCACGGAACCATCTTCTACTCCATTGGCAATTTTGTCTTCAATTCACCCGGACGCTATGCATTGAAGCAGGCAACCCCGCACAGCCTGGTGCCACGTCTGGTGCTCGACCCGGATACACCGGCGGGGAGATTCCGGGTCGACCGGATCGTGACCGACAACAAGGCCACCGGATTCCGCGTGCACCCCGTCGAGGAAACGGCGCAACCCAACCCCTGCGAGCTGGACTACAGCAGCCTGGAGAAAAACACCTACAAGGCGGACCGGCCGTTTGCCCTGTACGCCATCCTGGCCCGCGAGTTGCGCAGGCTGGGCTTTGCGACACGCCGGGTCGCCGGGATTCTCGAGGCCAGCCGCGGCGGCCGGAGCTGTCACTTCCTGGAGACGGAGACCAGTTTCACATCGCTGGTCGCCTTCCGCATCCTGAAGGACAAGGCCGGCACCCGGGAAGTCCTGGCCGACCGGGGAATCCACGTGGCCCGGGGCGAGTCGTTTGCCCCTCACGAGAAGGAACGGGCCCGGGCGCTGGTGCAAACGCTCGGCCGCGCGGTGATCAAGCCCGCCGACGGCAACAAGGGCAAGGGTGTCTCGGTCAACGTCGGCGCGGACGGGTTCGAGCAGGCATGGGCGGCGGCCACACGACGCAAGGTCAAGCGGGTCCTCGTGGAGGAGTACTTCGCGCACGGGAAGGAGGCCCGTTACCTGGTGATCGACGGCGCATGCATCGCGGTCAGCATGCGGCTGCCACCCCGGTTACGCGGGGACGGGCAGCGCACCATCGCCGAACTGGTCGACGCGGAAAACGCGGCCCGAAAAAGGAACCCCAATCTGCTGAACCGGCCGCTCGAGATCGACGAGGTTCGCCAGGAGGGCCTGAGGCAGCAGGGACTCGAACTCTCGTCGGTGCTCGAACCCGGACAGGTCATCACCATCGACACCAAGGCCAACCTGTCGACCGGTGCCGATTCCGTCGACATCACGGACCACGTCCACCCGAGCATGTGTCGCATTGCGGAGGCCGTCAGCCAGGCCATCCCCGGCCTGGATATCGTCGGGATCGACATTCTCGCGTTGGACCACACCGCGCCGGCCGAACCCGGCAACTACATTGTCGTCGAGGCCAATACCCGCCCCGGGATCGGCGGGCATCACTGCCCGACCTACGGGCCGCCCCGGAACGTGGCCCGGCTCATCGCCGAAAGCGTGTCCCGCAAGCTCGACCCGAGGGCCGACAGCCCCGCCGCCACCGATGGCATGGCGCCCCCGGAGTAGACTCCCGTGCGGGATCCGCTGCCCGAATTGCGCCGGGCCGATGCTACACTCATGCGGTATGAAACAAGGTGAGCGGACGCACTCGGCAAACGAGGCGCCAGGGAAACACAAGGCGGGATGGATATGGATGCCGGCAACCGGACCAGCGAACAAATTCGCCAGATCGTCCAGGACATCATTCAAGAACGCTTCGGGTATCCGCTCGAATACGTAGACGTATTTGCGGACGAAGACTCGGCCGGGGAAGCGATCCTGCGCATCGAGGTAGGGCATCCATGGCGCCACGAGCCTGTGGAACCCGACCTGGCCTACGGTTTACCGCGTCAGGTCAGAGACGCACTGGAACAGCAGGGCGAAACACGTTTCCCGTTCATCCGCCACCATTTCCACGACAACCAGGCGGTCGCGAGTTAGACACTATGGCCCTGGCCCGGGACCTGCTTGAAACGGCCACCAAGCTCGCGGCCGCGAACGAGATGCGTCCATTACGCAGGGCGACCAGTACGGCCTACTACGCGGTGTTCCACGCTCTGGCCCAGGAGTGCGCCGACCGGTTTGTGGGCACTGGCGGGCAGCGCAGTGATGCTGCCTGGAACCAGGTTTATCGCGCACTCGAACACCGGTTTGCGGCCCAGCAAGCGCGCAAGGCGGGGCAATTCGGCTTTCCGGCCGGGCTTTGCGACTTCGGTGATGCCTTCGCCTCCCTGCAAGAAGAACGTCACAGGGCCGACTACGATCCTTCCGCGTCGTATACAAAAGCCGACGTCGAACAGCTGCTGGGCTCGACGCAAAAAACCCTGAAGGACCTCGAGAACAGCCCAAAGGCCGATCGCGCCGCCTTTGCAGCACTGGTGCTTTTCAAGCACCGCGCGTGACCAACCCCCGGTGATCGCGGGCAGCGGCATCGCCAGCCTGGTGATGCCGCGAATTCCAGAGCAGCTGACTCGCCCGGTCCCCGGCACTGCCACACCGCAACGAAGGGTGCCGTTTTCGGGACCTGTCAGTAGACCGGGACCAGTGCGTAGCCCTGATTCTGGTAGCCCATGATGGCGATGAAGCCGCTGCGCACCGGCTGGATCGGGTCCAGCACGGTATCGTTGTCGACGCCGTAGGCGCGGGTCGCGGCGGAACAGACTTCCATCTGCACGCCCAGTTCGTCGAGACGATCAATCGCCGCGGCGATCTGCTCGAGGGTCTCGGCGTGATCCATGTAGACCTCGGGGCTCGGTTCGGTGGTGATGAACTTGACCGCCTCGGCGATGAAGACCATGCGCAGATCCGGCTCCACGCCTTCCTTGATCAGGTTCTCGTGGTTGGTGGCGATGCCGCGCAGGTAGGCGAGCATCACATCGGGGTCGGACTTGCGCATGTCGTAGACCGCGCGCATGGTCTCGATGCCCTGAGTGGCCTCGCGGTTGTCCAGCCCCCCGGCAATGGCCGTCTGGCCCGGTCCGAGCGGCAGCAGCAGGGCCAGCAACAACAGGATCATTCGAATGCGCATGGATGTTCTCCTCTTTTCGTAATGAGGGCCCGGTGGTCAGGTTGCCAGGCCCGGTGTCCGAGTCGATCGGGACTCAGTAGATGGGGATGACAGCGTAACCCTGGGCCTGATAACCGGTCAGGGAGACAAACGTGTTGCGCACCGGCTCGATACCGGGCAGCAGCTCGCCGTGGTCGACCCCGAACAGACGGGTCGCGACGGCACAGGATTCCATCCGCACGCCCTTCTCCCGTAACGCCCCGATATGCTCCTCGATCGCGTCCAGGTGTTCGAACTGGGTCAGTTCGAAACGCTCGCGATCCTCGCTGACCATAGTCACGGCGCGGCCGCGAAAGGCGAGAATCATGTCCGGCTCCACGCCCTGATCGCTCAGATCCTCATGCGTCTCGCGGATCACCATCAGATACAGCGCCAGCGTCTCCGGGTCATTGTTGTTCAGGTCGAAAACCACCCGGCCCTGCTCGACACCCTCCAGGGCACGCGCATCGGTGGGGGCATCGGCCTGAACACTCAGGGCAGTCAGCGACAGGGACAACAGCAGGAACAGGGACGCAACGGTCTTCATCAGGGACTCTCCTTTGGGGTGTGCAAATGGCTTACGGGTAATCCGCCGGGGGCATGGCAATGGCGCGCCAGGCGGTCTCCTGTGTCTCGGTCAGGTAGTGCGCCAGGGGCTTTTCGAGGACGCCATCAAGGTGCAGGTGCAGCAGGCGGATGGCACCCCCGAACGCGGCCGTGGCCGCCACCGGGATCTCCATGGGCCGCACCTCGCCGGCCTGGATGCCCTGCTCGATGCATTCGCGCATCCGCCGAAACGGCCGCGAGGAACATACCGGCGGTTCATCCGGCAGGAACTCGCGATGCCGCGCCTCGAGCACGAAACGCATGGTCTGCGGGGCCTCGGTGGCAGCCCGGAACATGAAGGCGATGATCCCGTCGCAGCGCGCCCGGCAGCCGCTCTCGCGCTGCATCACCTCGGCCAGGCCGGCATCCATGCGTTGCAGCAGGTCGTCGTACAGCGCCTTGGCCAGCGCCTCCTTGTTGCCGAAATGGTGGTAGATCGAGCCGATGGAGACCCCGGCCTGGCGACGGATGTCGTGGATCGAGGTATTGAAATAGCCATCGCGACTGAAGCGCTCCAGCGCGGTATCCAGCACCAGCTTGCGCAGGGCCGCGCCGCGTACCGAGGACCCGGGGTTTTCCGTCATCGTCAAAACCGTACCGAACGTTCGTTCTAATGTAGCGTGAATATACGGGAAACGCCATACGCCTTCCGCGAGGCATGGCAGAGAAACGGCCGAGCCTGCGTGTTACACAGGCCCGACCGATACGCTGGAGAGACGACGGGCCGCGGACTGGCGGCCCGGGTTACGGGTGGAGATTGCTTCGCTGCGCTCGCAATGACGGGGGGGTAGTCGCCAGGACGAGGCATCGCCCGCTTTGCGGTTCAGAAGGCCTCGAACTCCATGGCGCGGAAGACACGGCCGACGTTCTGGCGGTGCAGTTCGCCATAGGTGTCCAGGTGACGGTAGGCGGACTGATCGATGTTGTAGGCCTCGGTCAGAGTGCCGCCCTCGTCAATGATGCGCTGGACCTCCTCGCGCAGGTACACGAGGTAGTCGTGGGTGTAGCGCCGCAGCACTTCGAAGTCGTTCACCGGTTCGCCGTGGCCGGGGATGATGTAGTCGGCGT
>SKNJ01000123.1 GCA_007120575.1 Thioalkalivibrio sp. | reverse complement strand
TGCGCGGCATCGCCACCAACCACGAGAACCTGCTCAAGGAGGGCGTGGAGCCGGACCTGCGCATGGTCTTCATCGCCGAGGCGGTGAAGTTCATCACCACCGACCCCGAGCCGGAGATCGCCATCGACCACGGCGACACCCTGGAAGAGATCGCCAAGGCCGTCGACCGCCTCGATGAGCTGGGTGTGAAGATGGAGGTCTGCGCCGCCGCGACCCGCGCCTACGGGGTGGACAACGACCAGGTGCTGGAGCCCATCCAGCCGGTCCGCAGTGGGTTCATCGCCGTCATGGGCTACCAGAACCAGGGCTACGCACTGGTCCCCGTCTACTGAGTTCCCGCCGGCCCTCACACGGGCCCATTCTTGTCGTCGCAGGGAGGCGACGACTGCTTTGCCTGCCGCTACCTCCTCGAGTGACGCCCTTCGCTCGGTCCCGTGCTTTTCGACTATCATGACGTTCAGAATTCGGGCGTTGCTCCGTCGGGAAACCTTGTGAGCGGGGCAGTGTCCCAGGTTCGCGCGCTGCCCGGCGGCATTTGCGCAAAGTGATTTCGCGCCGCGGACACCCCGGACGATCGAACCGGGTGTCCGCGGCCCTCACCGAATCCACGGGATCAACGCAATGCCCAGCAGCCGTGATCTGCTTGACGGACTGGCCCACCTGACGGGCAACCGCGATGCCCAGCGTTTGGAGTACAGCCTGCTCAAGACGCTGGACGGCATTTACGAGTCTGCGTGCATCTGGGCGATTCAGTTGAAGGCCGATGGACGACCCAGGAGCCTGCATTCGTTCGATCGCAAGCACGATGCCGTGATGACGGTTCCGTTTGATTCCGCGGATCAGCCCACGCCCGCCGGGTTGCTGGAACGGGCATTGGCGACTGGCCAGCCGGTCGCGGACGTCGACGAATCCGGCTCTCGGGTCTCGGTCTTTCCCATGTCCGGACTCAACGAATTCAGTATCTGTCTGGTGTTTTCTTTCGAGGACGACGGAAGTAACGAGTCGCTCGATACACTCCTGGTCGAGAGCTTCCTCTCGGTCTACCGCAATTTCGTGCGTTTGATCGACGATGCGCAGACCGACGAGCTCACGGGGTTGCTCAACCGCAAGACCTTCGACGCGAACTTTCGTGACCTCGCGACGATGGGGCGCAGTGTTACCCGCCCCGGGCTTGCGGACGATCGTCGTCAGGAGCCCGGCCCGGAGGAAACGCAGATCTGGGTGGCCGTCATCGATGTTGATGACTTCAAGAAGATCAATGACAGTTTTGGGCACGTCTACGGAGACGAAGTCCTGATCCTGCTGGCCCGGCTGCTGCAGCAGAGCTTCCGCGACAACGACCTGATCTATCGTTTCGGTGGCGAGGAGTTCGTCGTGCTGGCCCAGATTGCCGGCGCCGACCGGGCTGTCGCCACATTCGAACGGCTCAAGGTTGCGGTCGCCGATTATGCCTTGCCGCGGGTCGGTCGTGTCACGACCAGCATTGGCGTGACGCGGTTGCAGTCTTACAAGACCGTTAGCGCCGTGCTGGACGAGGCCGACCAGGCCCTGTACTACGCCAAGGCACATGGCAAGAACCGGGTCTGCCTGTACGACCGGCTGGTGGCCGAAGGTGCGGTGGAGCCCTCCAGCATCCAGACTGGCGAGATCGAACTGTTCTGAACGACCGGCGTGGATGCCGGGCTAGCCGCGCGCGAGGCGGCGGTTGAGCATGTAGACCGACAGCGGCGCGAACACCAGTGCAATACCCAGGGCCCAGGCCAGCGACCCAAGAGCCGGCTCCAGGGCCGGGCCGTCGGCGTTCATCAGGGCCCGGGCGGCATCCGCCAGCAGCGACACCGGGTTGGCCTGCACGAAGCCCTGCAGCCACGTCGGCATCGTGTCCACGGGCACGAAGGCGGAGCTGACGAAGGTAATCGGGAACAGCGCGGTAAAGCCGAACAGCTGGACATGCTCGGGGTCGCGCGCGATCACCCCGACGAGCACCATCACCCAGGAGAAGGCCACCGCGAAGGTCAGCACCAGGGCCACCATCGCCAGTAGATGGGCCCATGAAGTCTCCAGGCGAAAGCCCAGCAGATACCCGACGACCAGCAACAGCGCAATACATAAAAGCTGTTTGACCATATCCGCCAGGATGCGGCCGGCCAGTGGTGCCCAGCGCGGGATGGGCAGGGCGCGGAAGCGGTCGAACACGCCACGGGTCAGGTCGGTGTTGAGGCCGTGGCCGACATACACGGTGACGAACAGCATGTTCATCACGATCACGCCCGGCAGCACGAACGCCAGGTAGTTCTCCGGCGAGCCGGCAATGGCCCCGCCGAACACGAACAGGAACAGCACCAGGAACAGGATCGGCTGGATGCTGTAGTCACCCAGCTCCCACGGGTTGCGGCGCACCTGCACCAGGCTGCGCCAGGCCAGCGCCAGGGTCTGGTCGATGGCCTTCATGCCGCGTCCTCCCCGGCGCCGGGCTCTTCACGGCTGGCACCACTGCGCCCGGTCAGGGACAGGAACACGTCGTCCAGGCTGGCGCCGCGCAGCCCCAGCTCCGCGACCTCGATGCCGGCGGCGTCGAGGTCACGCAGCACCGCAGGCAGCAGCGACGGGTCGGATACCGGCACGCTGATGGTCTCGCCGTCCACCTGGGGCTGCGTGCCCACCATCCCGGCCACCCGGTCGCTGGCGGCAGCGGCCTGTTCCGGGCGGGCGACCACCAGGAACAATGTGCGGCCCCCGACCCGCGCCTTCAGTTCTGCGGCCGTGCCCTTGGCAATGACGCGGCCGTGGTCGAGTACCACGATGGTATCGGCCAGGGCATCGGCCTCCTCCAGGTACTGGGTGGTCAGCAGCACGGTGGTACCACCGGCCTGCAGTTGCCGCACGCGCTCCCACAGATCGCGACGGGCCCGTGGGTCCAGGCCGGTGGAGGGTTCGTCGAGGAACAGGATGCGCGGCCGGCCTACCAGGCTGGCGGACAGATCCAGCCGGCGACGCATCCCCCCGGAATAGGTCTGCGCGGGGCGTTGTGCGGCCTCGCGCAGGTCGAAGTCCCCCAGCAATTCATCGGCGCGGGCGCGGGCCTCCCGGCGTTTCAGGCCCAGCAGACGGCCGATCAGGATCAGGTTTTCGCGCCCGGTCAGCTTCTCGTCCACTGATGCGTACTGGCCCGTCAGGCCGATGATCTCGCGCACCCGAGCGGCTTCGCGGACCACATCGAAGCCGCCAACGCGGGCCGTACCGGCAGTCGGGGCGAGCAGCGTGGCCAGCGTGCGCACCACGGTCGTCTTGCCGGCGCCGTTCGGTCCCAGCAGGCCCAGCACATGTCCGGCTGGCACCCGCAGATCCACACCGTCCACCGCCCGCGTGCCGCCAAAGTCGCGCACCAAACCTTCCACTTCGATGGCGTTGTCCAAACTCGTCTCCGTATCCGATGCCGATGCCGATGCCGATGCCGATGCCCTCGCGGAGACGCGGTTTGGTTCCACCGGTTCCTCAGCGTGTCCTCGGCCGCCTTGCCGCGTCTTCAGCAGGCCGATGGGTGGCATCAGCACGTCAGACACCCGTGAGGGCACGATCGCTCCGAATGCCAGCCCAATGATTACGTCCCGGTCATGGCGATGACATTGTGCGCCACAAACCGTTTGGCCTCGTCCATGATACCCGTGCCTTGCCTCGCTTGGACCGTGGATGCGGAGGCCGTAGTCCGGCGCACGGGCAGTGGTTACCAGGGGGGACGCAGGTCAACCATCGTGTGCGCGGCGGGAGTCCTCCGGCGCCTGGTCGCGGTCGTGCATGCCGTAGTCGCGCAGTACCTCGGCCACCCGCAGGCGGTAGTCGGCAAAGATGCCGCCGCGTCCGGCCGCCTGTACCTGGCGGTGTTCTTCCAGGTTGCGCCACTGGCGCACAGCGTCCTCGTCGCGCCAGAACGACAGCGAAAGCAGCTTGCCCGGCTGGCTCAGACTCTCGAAGCGTTCGATGGAGATAAACCCATCCACGTCCTGCAGGTGCTCGCGCAGGTGCGCGGCCGCATCCAGGTAGTCCTGTTTGCGTTGGGCATGCGGTTTCACTTCAAAGATCACGGCGATCATGGCTGGCTTCGCTTGGACCGGGAGGAAGGACCGATTAAACCACGTGAACGTTGGTTCCGGGGAAGGCACCCAAGGTGGGCATCTCGCGCCGCATCAGGTGGTCGACATCGAGAAAGCCGAACGGCACGACCCCATGGAACAGGACCAGCATCCACTCCCACCCCGGCCATACACGAGGAACATACAACGGGGCGAACGCCTGTTAACCTTCCGGAACGAGAAGCCTTCGTTTCGGTAACCAGGAACCCGCATGAGCGCCAAGTCGCACTGGGAACACGTCTACCAGACCCGTGCCACCGATGTAGTGGGGTGGTATCAGTCGGAGGCGCGGACGTCGCGGGCTCTGATTCGGGCGGTGGCGCCGGACCCCGGTGCCGCGATTGTCGATATCGGCGGCGGTGCCTCGGTCCTCGTGGCCGAGCTGCTGGCAGAGGGCTATCGCCACCTGACGGTGCTCGATCTCTCCGGGGCGGCGCTCGAAAAGGCGAGGGAGCGGATCGGGGCGCGCGCGTCAGC